>QMQS01000143.1 GCA_003650585.1 Candidatus Woesearchaeota archaeon | reverse complement strand
TCCAAACACTCTGCATTGGGTTTGTTTTTGATTTTGGGTTTGTTTTTGAATGGTTGTGGTACCCCTCCAGCCCCCCAGCCGCAGTTGGGTGGTTCAGAGTCAACAAATGCCTCAGTTGAGGGGATTGTGGATGCCAACAACAGGTTTGCTTTAGAGCTTTATTCTCAGTATAAGTCCCACGAGGGGAATATATTCTTCTCACCCTATAGTGTGTTCACCGCACTCTCAATGACATACGAGGGTGCGAGGGGTAAGACAGCAGAGGAGATGCAAACAGTGCTACACATACCTCGTGATGCAAACTCAAGAAGAGCTGCAATAGCAAGCCTTTATAACACAATAAATAAAGATGCTAAAAGCTATAAACTTCTCACTGCAAACGCGCTTTGGGCTCAGAAGGGCTACCCCTTCTTGCAAGAGTATTTCAATGTTATTACTAAATACTATGGTGGGAAGGTAACAAACCTCGATTTCCAGACCCAGACCGAGAAATCTCGGCAGATAATCAACAAGTGGGTTGAGGATAAGACCAATGCCAAGATAAAAAACTTGGTACCTCAAGGTGTTATAACCTCTGAGACAAGGCTTGTGCTAACCAATGCAATCTATTTCAAGGGTGAGTGGCTCAAGGCGTTTGATAAGGAGGGGACTGTTGAAGATAAATTTTGGGTTACACCCAGCTCCAGTGTGAATGTGGAGATGATGAGTCGGGTTGATGAGGAAGCTATGTTTAACTATACAGAGACAGACACGCTCCAGATGCTTGAATTGCCCTATTCAGGCGAAAAGCTCTCAATGTTGATTCTGCTCCCAAAGAATGAGGACTTAGATGCACTTGAATCAGCTCTGAGCGTTGAGAAACTTGAGGCGCTTAAGGAGAGGTTGATAGAGCAGAGGGTTAAGGTCTTTATTCCAAAGTTCAAACTCGAGACAAAGTATTTCATGCGTGACACACTCTCAGATATGGGTATGTCAACTGCCTTCTCTCTGAGTGCTGATTTCTCAGGCATGACCGGTGGCAAGGATATCTTTATTAGCGATGTGATACACCAGGCGTTTGTTGAGGTGAATGAGGAGGGTACAGAGGCAGCAGCCGCCACTGCTGTCGTGATGAAAGAGACTGCCTTTGGTCCCGGGGCTCTGCCAAGGATACCAGTGTTCCGTGCAAACCACCCATTTGTGTTTATTATCCAAGAGCGAGACACAGGGCTCATCCTTTTCATGGGTAGGGTAATGAACCCTACTCAATAATCATGTTGAGCACGAATAGCGCTTATCTCTTACCTGCATAGAAAAACTTCTCCAGTGCCACATCTTCTGGAGTGTAGTTGCCGGTTCTCTGGCTGAACTCCTCTTGGCTAGCTGGGGCTTGCTGTAATACCTTAGTCTCCTGCTGAATTGCTGCCTCTGGCTTTGGTGCCAATAGCGATAACTTCCTTTGCAGCTCCTGAACCTGCTCTCTTAACTCAGAAATCTCTTTGAAAACCCGCTTGAAGTTCATCTCAAGCAGTATAGCCAACCTTTGGTTTTCTGGGTGCATTATAGCGTCCATACTACCACCCTATGCAATTGAGTCCACATCACTTAGCAGATTACTGTGGGTGTGTGCCTTAGAGGTCTCATCAGACTTGCCCAGTATCCAAGGTGATTTCACACCTGTCATAATTGTCATTACAGCAACCTTGCCGTGCATATCCTCATTAATCCTTGCACCCCAAATCACATTTGCATCTTGGTCAAGCTCGTTGGTAATAAGCTCGCCTATCTCTGTGATCTCGTCCAATGTGAGGTCTGGTCCCCCTTCAATATGTATAAGAGCACCTGTTGCACCCTTGTAATCTATGTCCAAGAGGGGGTTGCTCAGTGCAAGTTTTACTGCGTTCTTTGTCCTTGAATTGCCCTCTCCAACTCCCAATCCTATTGCAGCCACACCGCCATTTGTCATAATGGCTTTCACGTCAGCATAGTCCAGGTTAACCAAGCTGGGTATAGCGATTGTCTCAACAATGCCCTTTATCATCGTTGCAATGAGCTCATTCGCGATAGCAAATGCCTGGCTAAGGGGCAAGTTACCGGCTATTTTTATCAAGCGGTTGTTGTCAATAACAATAACTGTGTCAGAGACCTGCCTCAACTGCTGCAAGCCAAACTCTGCTTTGTCTATTCTTGCCCTTTCCAAATCAAAGGGCATTGTGACTGTTCCGACAACAATAGCACCCTCCTCGCTAGCAATCTTTGCAAACACAGGGGCAGCCCCTGTGCCAGTGCCTCCACCCATGCCTGCACATATAAACACCATGTCGCTCCCTCTGAGCACTTCCCTTATATCCTGGAGCGAATCCTGGGCTGATTTGAGTGCCTTTTCTGGAAAGCCACCGCACCCAAGCCCCTTGGTGACATTTCGTCCCAGCAGAAGCTTCTTGTCTGCTTCGGTTATGTTGAGGTGTTGCTGGTCTGTGTTGCAAGCAATAATTTCTGCCCCTTTGATGCCCTTTTTATAGAGCCAAGAGACCATGTTGTTGCCTGCTCCACCAACACC
>QMQS01000142.1 GCA_003650585.1 Candidatus Woesearchaeota archaeon | reverse complement strand
TCAGTAATCTGTAGATGGAGGTAAGTGGCTTTGTGTTGGTCTATCCTCTCTGTCATTTCCTTGTAGCGTAGCGCCTGGTCATGCTCCTCCTTCAATTCATCTAGGTATGTTTTTCGCTCAGCAAGAACAATTTTCGCTTCCTTGAGTTTTTCCTCAACCTTGTTGAGTTCTAGTAGTGCCTGGTGCTTCTTCTCCTCGTAAACGGTTATGTCTGCAATCTCCTCAATCAATTGTCGCCTATTCTCAGCAGACATTTCAATGAACTTATCAATGTCACCCTGCAAGATGATGTTGTACCCCTCTGGTGTTATTTTGGCAAGGGATAGGAGATCAAGCACCTCTTTTCTTGAGCATGTTTGCCCATTTATCTTGTAAATGCTGTTCCCAGTGGGGAGCACCTTCCTACTAACCTCCACCTCGTTGGTGTCATACGGAAACACCCTGTTTGAATTGTCAAAGTATATAGAAACCTTAGCGAACTTGGCTGGCTTGTTGGACTTGTGACCATCATAGATTAGGTTGGCTTGCTTCTCTGCCCTTAGCCCCTTTGCGCTCAGTTTACCAAGAACAAAGCAGATTGCATCAGTCACATTTGATTTGCCTGAACCATTTGGACCGAGAACAACATTAAACCCAGGACCAAATGGTATCTCTGTGTGCTTAGCAAAGGACTTAAAGCCCTGCATTACGATTTTGTTTATCTTTGTCATTGCAATACTGTCCCTTTTTTGTGTAAGAAAAATCAGGGATATAAATAGGTTTTGGTGGATGGGAAAACTTTTATACCAGAAGGTAAGATAAAGCAGATATGGCTGCTTACAATGTGGTTCTCAATAGGGTTCTCAAGGATATTAAACCCACCAAGTCAGAGGTGGCTGGGCTAACAACAAGGGTGGCTGAATTCAAAGCAATTCTTGCAAGTAAACTGCCCTATGAGATATTTGTGGGCGGCTCTTTTGCCAAAGGCACATGGTTGAGAGGGATTAAGGATATTGACATATTCGTTAGGTTCCCCTACTCCAAGTTTAAGGACAAGAGCGATGAGCTATCAGATATTCTTGAGGAGTATCTCAATGGTTTGTTTAAGCATGTAACACGGCTGCATGGAAGTAGGGACTACTTCAGGGTTGAGCATAAGGGCATAAGGTTTGAGATTGTTCCAATCCTAAAGATAAGCAAGCCAGAAGAGGCAATGAACATAACAGATGTATCACCCTTACATGTGGAATGGGTTAAATCAAAGGCAGACGCAAAAGCGAGGGATGAGATAAGGTTGTTGAAGGGGTTTGTCAAGGCAAACAAGCTCTATGGTGCAGAGAGTTACAGGCGCGGTTTTTCTGGATACGGATGTGAGATTCTCACGCTGTGTTATGGGGGCTTCTTGGGCTTGATTAGGGATGCTGCAAAGTGGCGCCCAGGAAAGCTTCTAGACCCTGAGGGGTATTACAAAACCAAGGAGCAAGCAATCATGGCTCTAAACAAGTCCAAGTTAACGGCATTGGTTGTGATTGACCCTGTTCAGCCAACAAGGAATGCAACCGCTGCTCTGAGCAAGGCAAACCTGCTGCACTTCGTTGAGCTTGCTAAGGGGTTTCTCAAAGAGCCAAGCATAGAGTACTTTAAGCTGAGGGTTGTTAAAGAGAAGGAGCTTAGGAAGCGTTACCAAGGCAAGCCAGTGGTGTGGCTGGTTGTGAAGCCACTTGAGGGGAAGGAGGATATCATTGGTGCAAAACTGCTCAAGTGTTTTGAGTATATAGCAAAGAGTGCGGCTTTGTATGGCTTCAAAATAATCGAAAGGGGTTGGGACTGGATGCCTGGCAAGCCCGCCCAAATGTCGTTTGTTTTCAAGGGTAAAATTCCAAAGGAGCACATGATAATAGGACCACCACTCAAAGAGGTTGATCATGTCAAGAGATTCAGGGAGAAACACAAGAGATGTCTGATAAGGGATGGGAAAGTGGTTGCAATAGAGACAAGGAGTTTCACTGAGCCAAGAGAGTTTCTCCTTGGCATAATAAAGAGCGATTATATAAAAAGACTGGTTACCAAAATTGAGTTAAAATGAGAAGATTGCTTAGAAAGGCAGAGTTTATCTGCGTCTTGGCTATGCTTATTGGGAGTTTCTTCATTGATAGAGCGGCAATCGAGTGGGTGGGTGGTCTAAGGACAAAAGCTTTGGATTATTTCTTTGCATGGATAACACAACTGGGCTCTGTGTTGGCTGTTTTAATCATTATAACCAGTCTCTTTTTGTGGGAAGAAAACAGAAAGGGTTGGGTTGGTGTGCTTTGGCTGAGTTTTATAACCTCTGCTACCTTAAGTATGCTCTTGAAGTTCATTATTGGAAGGCCAAGACCAAGCTTAGCTGCCTTCCCGGTTATGGGTAGCTCTTTTCCGTCTATACATGCTGCTATTGCTTTCTCTACAATCTCTGTGCTTGATAAGGAATTCCCACGCTTCAAGTGGTTTTGGGTCGGATTCAGTTTCCTGGTCGGATTCAGCAGGTTCTACTTCCAGCTTCATTATCCCTCAGACGTGTTTGCAGGTGCCTTGCTGGGTATAGCAG
>QMQS01000141.1 GCA_003650585.1 Candidatus Woesearchaeota archaeon | reverse complement strand
TGGGAAGTCTTTCTGCCCCAATAAACGCCACATTGCATATGTGGCTGTGCCCTCTGAGATGAGCACATGGTCATAAACAAGCCCTTGCTCAGTTTCAATTAGATGCCAAACCTTATGTGCAATCACACCAAGTTTCTCACGCTTTTTGAGTCGTGTAAATCTTGGGAATATGAATATGTCTCCAACACTCTGCTCTAGCTCTCTTGGAGTAAACAAGGCCTTTGAGTAATCTGCCATAATCTCTGTGTAGTCTAAAATTGCCTCCTGGCTCACCCGCACTTTGTAACTCTCTCTGAAAACAATGGCTTCCACTTCTGCCATAAACTTAGCGTAGATATCTAATTGGAAATCCAACTCTCTCTTTGTAACAGCTGGAAACTCGGGTAGCAGGGGTGGCTGGGTTGGCAAATAGCACACAATAGGGTAATAACTAAGCACTATTCCCTTTGTATCATAGTATTGGAGAACCCTATCAACAAATTCCTCGGCAATCTCATCTGGAGTTGGCATAACAAAAGTGTGAGATGAGAGGGTTTATAAAATTTAGCGGAGTTAGAAAACCTTTTATTCTAGTAGTAATTGTTGAGGGTTGTGCTAAAGGCATGCAAAACTCTGGATGAACTATGGGAATATGTTGAAAGGCTTCACAGTGAGCATTTTCCTAGATACAGTTTGGCACCAATATTTGGTGGTGGTAGGATAACTCAACCAAAACTCATGTGTGTCTTCATAAACCCCACTGCAAAGAATATAAGCTCAAGAATGGAGTGGCGGGGTCCAAGGTTCCCTTTTATAGGTACAAGGCAAGTGTGGCGGGTTTTTCACAGGGCTGGTTTCTTTGACTCAGAACTATTGAATGAGATTGAAGCATCCAAGTATTGGTCTTTGGAGCTCACCAACAGGGTGCTAAACCACTTAGCACAGAGGGGGCTTTACTTGACTAATCTTGTGAAACACACCGGTCATGATGCAACCCTCCCAAACTCCAGGCATATAAAGCTCTTCTTGCCAATTTTAATAAGAGAGATAGAAATAGTAAAGCCAGAGTACATAGTGAGCTTTGGATTGCTACCATTCACCACTCTTACTGGAGAGAGGATTAAGTTGAATGAGTATTACTCTGAGATTATGGCAACTAAAAGGCTTAGGTTTTACACCTTAAAGCATGCCCGCATATACAGCAAAGTAATACCTTGCTACTTCCCTGTAGGGAGGGGCAAGCCCAACAGGGCTATTGCTATACTCAAACTCATCGCAGCATTGGGGATATAACCCAAAATGAAACCCAAATTCGTGTCGCTTAAGGCAAATGGTGAGCTCCAAAGGCGTATCTCTAAGGTTGAGGAAATTCTAAAGAGGTGTGTGCTGTGTGCTAGAAAATGCAGAGTAAATAGGGTGAAGGAAGAGGTGGGTTATTGCAGGGTTGGAAAAAAGCCCCGTATCTTTGGTGCCCATCCTCATCTCGGAGAAGAACAAATCTTGGTGCCATCTGCCACTATTTTCTTTGCGGGTTGCACTATGAGATGCGTTTATTGTCAAAACGCTCCTGAGAGTTTAACTCCAGAACATGGGAGGATTTGGAGCGAAGAGGAAATAGCAAGATGGATTGAAAAAATGGAGCAAAATGGGTGCAGAAATGTGAATTTTGTTGGAGGTGAGCCAACGCCCTATCTTTGGAATATTCTAAAAGCTTTAAATTTAACAAATGCAAAACTACCAGTTGTTTGGAACTCCAATGCGTACTATAGTGAGCAGACAGCTGAATTGCTTAAGGGGTTAGTTGATATATACCTCCTTGATTTTAGATACTTTAATCCAAAGTGTGCAATTGAGCTATCTGATGCACCCAACTATCCTGATGTGGCTAAGAGGAACATATTGGCAGCAACCAAGGATAGCTTTCTAATGGTAAGATTGCTTGTTTTGCCTGGTCATATAGAGTGCTGTGCTAAGCCAATACTGAGATGGCTTAGAAAGAACATAAAGCGGCACTTTTATTTGAATATAATGGATCAGTATTGGCCTGCCTACAAAGCGAGTGGTTATGCCAAAATAAACCGCCACCTCAGCCCGGATGAATTCAGAGAGGTAACAGAGTTTGCCAAAGAACTGGGTTTATAAGCTTTGAAGTTGCTTGAAAAACCAATCCCTCATTTCTTCAAATACCTTAGCTTGATTCCTAACGACGGTTTCTGCCTCTTTTGTACTCATCTGCTCTGTCTCTTTGACATAGCAATAGAACCTTCCCAGCCAGAGCGGAATCATGCTTTCTATAACTTTTGAGCCGAAACGCCGCACAGCAATGATGTAACTATACAAGATTTTTGCCCATTCCTGCGCTGTTAAATTGGGCTCAGGTTCGAGCAGTAGTTTGTATATTTCGCTGGGGAGGCACATACGAATTGTTTCTCTTTGTAAATTAAACCCCTCAACAAACCTCCTCTTGGCTGATTCTAAGTCAACCTGAATTGGCTCTGGCTCAGAAGGGTTTAGGTTACCCAATATGGGAGGGTTTGCCACTCCCTTAACCTTGCTTAGCTCTTCCAAATACAAATTAACAACTCTAAAGAG
>QMQS01000140.1 GCA_003650585.1 Candidatus Woesearchaeota archaeon | reverse complement strand
TTCGATTTAATGAATACTATATTCGCCAAACTAGTAAATGTTGCATTCAAAGAAGAAATGAGAGTGAGGAACCACCTCACGGAATTAAACCAAGAGCGTGGCATGATTCAGCAGAGATTAAATCAACTCGGGTTGAAAGAGGATGCATGTGCGGATTTTCTTCGGATTAAAGAGCAAGGGCTTGATGATGGGAGGGCGATTGAGAAGCTCTCAACAAAGTATGGCCCCACTTATATAAAACAATTCAAAGGCAAAACACTCTTGCAACTCAAGCTACTTATCCAAAATCTTAGTACAGAGATACATCGCCTTAAACAAATGAAGGCAAGCATTGACTCAAAAATGTTGAAGCTGTTTAGGGAGTTGGAGCTGGTCTCAGCGGTCATAGAAACCCAAGATTTGCTAAAAAACTCAGAGTTCTCTAAGAAAAGAGAAGAGTACTTTGACAAACTCGAATCAGAAGTTGAAGCAATGCTGGAAGCCCACAACATAAACCACTGAGCTAAAAATCCTCTTCTGAGTTTACTTTTATGCCATGCCTCTTTAGTAGAGCAGTGGTTACACCGTCTCCTTTGATAACCCTACCTGAGAAACTTCCATCGTATATCTCACCGCACCCGCAAGAGGGACTCCTCTGCTTTAGAATAGCCTCGTTGATACCAAACAATTTAGCTATCTTTAGCGTTTCTTTTGCCCCATTAATAAACTCCTTTGTTACATCCCTTCCATTAACATCAATAACCCGGTTAGAACTCTGCTCAGCTGGGGGTCGTGGTGTGGGCAACCCACCTAGTTGCTCAGGACAAACTGGGATGAGCAGCTCCTGTTTAGACAATTCTATTATCTTACTATTCTTATTATTGCCTCCATTGTATTTGCAGTTTATACCAAGCAAACAGGCACTAACCAGTTTCATTTTCTTTAAAGATATGGATACCCTCTGTGTCCCACCATCTGTAACCTTTTTTCCAGAGTTCAGCAGGATATTCCCTCGTATCTACAACAAAATACTTAGCTGTTTCTGGAAACACCCTTGCAAACTCTTGCTTTAAACTCCGAGCAAACATCACATAACTCCTATTGCCCTTGCTTATATCGCCCCTCAAATTCACAACATAGGATATCTGGAGAGGGTGCCATGAGTGCAAGGCCCTAACCCTGAAACCAAATGGAACCAACTTCTCAGCAACTCTGGGGTTTATCTTGCGAACCCCCTCATAAATCTCCATTGCTCTCTCCATGTCCCTTTTGTACTCTTCAACAATCCCAGCACTGACAAATATCTCTGGCACCTCATACCCCAATCTCGTTGTCAGCAGTTGCATAGAGCGAGAGCCACGCCTGTGCCGAAATATATCGCGGTATGCGTGCCAGGGCATGACAACCTCTATTAAGAGCCCAGTATGTGTGATTGCATCAAAGAGGTGAGGTGAGTTGCCCCTGTATTTGTGTGCCACAGCCAATACCTGCTGGATGTCTTCTTTAGTGAGGGACTTGTATATTTTCTCCAGAGGGGCATCCACAAAGGGAAAAACAACAAGGGCAGCGTTGAACCTGTCTGTATCCATTCTAATTTTGGAGGGTGTAATGAGGTTAAGAGGGGTGGGGTTTTGCTCATACTCCATCAACCCCTTAAACCTTGCCTCCATCCACTCCCTAAGCTCGCCCTCTACCCTCCTCTTGTATTCGCTCTCACCAAACGCCTCTTCTGAAAGAATAACAGGGGATATCTTTCTTGCCTCACGCCAGATTGCATAGCCCCTCTCCCTATCCTCTTTTCTTGGGTTTGATATCATGCTAGGTATTATATCAGCAAGTGTCCTCGCACTGAGGGAATAACCAATGGAGGTCTTTATTGATGACAAGAGGTAAACCCTAGAGTAATCCAAAACAAACTTCTTTATATCATCAAAAACCCTCCCCTCTTCAAGGTTGCTCAGTATTCTTTTCCTTTGTTCTTCTATCGCTTTGGGGCTTGGCACTTGCCCCTTATTCAACATGGTTTGCTCATTGACCCATTTTTGCAAAGCCCTCTCCACATTTTCAGGCTTCTTAAGAAACTCCACCACTCTCTTAGTGTATTTATGATTGTAAACAAACTCAGCAAGTGTTTGGGTAACCTCTATGTATCGCTTACTCATATAGTTAACATATTCAAGGCATTCCCTTGCCATTGGAAGAGAGGTTATATCAGGGTCTTCAACCCCCAGCTCCTTCTCAAATAGCACATACCTCGTGGACTTTACAAGAGGGCTCGCTAAGGGGTGCCCAGTAATGTGCATGTGGGCTATATCTGAAATATTCTCTGAGTAACCAATAAGCGTGGTTTGCTCTTTAATCGAATTATGATTGTAAAGCAAGGCCCACTTTCTATTGAACAGCAATGTGGCTTTGGGTAGCTTCAAACTCCCATCAGGGTTTCTGCAGGTGGCTATGAGTTTGCTCAAATAAGGGAGCATCTCTGCCACTTGTTGTTGTTTTGATTCATCAAGAAATTTTAGCACTCGTTCCTGCATAGAGAAGTGAGAGCGTGAGTAAGCAGATATCAATGGTATAAACTCCTCACAAGCGACAAGAGATTGGGGG
>QMQS01000139.1 GCA_003650585.1 Candidatus Woesearchaeota archaeon | reverse complement strand
GACAAGAGATGAAATGATATCTTTGAAAGGATTGTTGCTCTCGGGTATGACCCAGTATGTCAAAGAGCGGCTTATGGGATATCTTGGCATGGTCCATTACGATGGACACCTACCCTCCAAATTAAATTCGAGTTCGAAGAACAGCGATAGCTCAGGGTGGCTTTTCAAGAGGTTGCTGGATTACTACCTATTTACAAAACATGACAAGCGCCACTTTTTTTCTGAGAAGGAAATGATATTCATGCAAGAGAGGCTTCAGACAACCCTCAACACACAATGGAAGTACTTCAAGCGTGATGGCTTGGTTATCAATCGCGAGGGCGAGACATGGATGGATTCTATACCTAGAGCTGGCGCAAGAGTGGAGATTCAGGCACTCAACTATTGTCTCTTGGAATTGATGAGATTGGTAACAAAGGATACAAGATTCCTGCGAATGGAAACAAGGATGGCTTCCACATTTAAAGAGAGGTATTTCAAGAATGGCTATTTATGGGATGGTGTGGATGACAATACTCTGAGACCGAATATTTTTATTGCTGGTTACGCTGCACAGAAATTATTAACCAATGAGGAATGGGGTGTGTGTATTAACAAAGCACTGAAGGGGCTTTGGAACCCATGGGGTGGTTTTGCCTCGATTGATAAGAGTCATCCTAATTATCATCCCCATCACACGGGTGAGCAACCTGCAAGTTATCACAATGGTGATTCGTGGTTCTTTTTAAACAACCTTGCCGGGGTTGTTATGCATAGAATAGCCCCAAAGCGCTATGCCAAACACATAAAAATGCTTCTAGAGGCATCCACAAAAGAGATACTCAATTTAGGGTGTTTGGGTTGCCATGGTGAACTCTCTTCATCATCCCAACTCACTTCTCAAGGGGCCTGGCTCCAAGCATGGAGTTGTGCCACTTATTTGGAGTTTGTGGAAGAGGTTTATAAGAATGCTTAAGCAGCTTGTAACCTGGTTGGTCCAGACAATCGGCTCACTTGGTTACCTTGGCATCATTGCGCTCATGTTTTTGGAGAGTTCCTTCTTTCCATTTCCAAGTGAAGTGGTAATAATACCAGCGGGGTATCTTGCAAGTAAAGGGGAAATGGCTTTGTGGTTGGTCATTCTTGCAGGGATTATTGGGAGCGTGCTTGGAGCGATTTTCAATTATTACATCGCACTTTGGATAGGGAGACCAGGAATACTCAAGTTCGGCAAATACTTCTTAATAACAGAAGAGAGGTACAAAAAGGTTGAGGATTTCTTCAAAAGACACGGCGAGATTACCACCTTTGTGGGTAGGTTGATACCTGGTGTTAGACAATATATTTCATTCCCAGCAGGGTTAGCAAGGATGAACCTCTTGAGGTTTGTGGCATTTACAGGGCTGGGTGCAGGCATTTGGGTTTGTGTATTGGCACTCATTGGCTACACAGTGGGTGCCAATGAAGCACTGGTTAGACTTTATTGGAAGAGATGCTTGGTTGTATTGCTTTTGGCATGTGCTGTTGTGGTTCTGGTTTATGCAATAATCCATAGACGGAACCAGAAAACTTAAAATTGAGATGGGATTAAATGTCAAGGATGGAGATAATCGCTGACTTACATATACATAGTAGATTCTCTCGGGGTTGCAGTTCTCAGATTACAGTAGATAACCTGGAGAAATGGGGTAGAATTAAGGGTGTGGATTTGCTTGGTACAGGGGATTTTAGCCACCCTGAGTGGCTGAAAGAGCTCAAGGAAAAACTGGTAGAGGATGGTACTGGTATTCTAAAGACCAGGAATGGTTATTTATTCGTATTGCAGAACGAGATTAGTTTGATTTACTCACAAACTGGTAAGGTGCGCAAGGTTCATCTTGTCCTTCTGGCACCTGATTTTAAGACAGTTGATGCAATCAATAATGCTCTCTTAAAGATTGGTAGGTTGGACTATGATGGCAGACCAATCTTTGGTATGTCCTGCCCTGAGTTTGTGAGGCTGCTTAAGGGTATAAGTGACAAGATAGAGATTATCCCTGCTCATGTTTGGACTCCTTGGTTTGGGCTCTTTGGCTCCAAATCTGGGTTTGACAGTGTAGAGGAGTGCTTTGGTGACCAAAGCAGGCATATCTACGCCCTCGAGACTGGTTTGAGTAGTGACCCACCAATGAACTGGCGCCTCTCCTCGCTTGACAGGTTTCAATTGGTGAGCAATTCAGATAGTCACTCATTCTGGCCCTGGCGCCTTGCCCGTGAAGCCAACATATTTGAACTTGATGAGTTAAGTTACGATGCACTACTCAGAGCAATAAGGACTGGAGAGGGCTTAAAGCTCACAATTGAGGTGGACCCTAGTTACGGCAAATACCATTTCGATGGTCATAGGAATTGTGGAGTGCGTTTGGAGCCGAAAAAGAGTTTAGAGTTGCATAAGATATGTCCTGTATGTAGGCAGCCCCTCACGATAGGCGTGCTCAACCGCGTAGAGGAACTCGCAGACAGAGAAGAGGGGTTTAAACCAAAAGAGGCCCATGATTTTCTTACATTGCTCCCTTTAGCAGAGATTATATCAAGGGTGCTTGGGGTTGGGATTAACTCAAAAGGCATGTGGGCGGCATATAACAAATTAATCAAGGCATTTGGGAG
>QMQS01000138.1 GCA_003650585.1 Candidatus Woesearchaeota archaeon | reverse complement strand
GGGCATTATCTTAACCACTACCCCCACCACCCCTGACTTTAGTTTGGCAATCTTGTATGAGATATCAACATTCTCCAATGCCGGCTCACCACATTTTTTCAAGTAGCCAGCACTCACCCTCCATGTTCTTGCCCTCGCGCTGGGCACTTTGCCAGAGAGCAATACCTCAATACCCATTGCCCCTGCAGCCATGGATGCCTCAACAGCCTTGTGAATTATTGATTTAAAGCGAACTGGCCCGTAGCGTTCAAGAGAGGTGGCAATCCTCTCAGCAACTATGCTCGCGTTGAGGTTTGGGTCATCAACCTCAGCAATCTCTATCTGCGGGTTATCCAAGTCAAACTTAACCTTGAGTTGCTCTGTGAGTTCCTTAATGTTCTTTCCAGAGCGTCCAACCACCAGCCCAGGTCGGGATGTGTGTATGATTATCTTTTCGCCAAGAGGGGTTCTCTTGACTTCAGTGTGGCTATAGCCAGCACCATTCAAAAAATCCTCTATAAACTCCTTTATTTGGTACTCCTTGATTTGCCTGGATATAATCTCACGCTCTATCATTTTTTCTTCTTGTTTTTGTTCTGTTTTTTAACTCTTTTGGGTTGTTCGCTTTGTTTTTCCTTCTCTGGTTCCTCCTTTTTACTGCTCTCCAACACCTTGCCTTTTGGCTCCTCTAACTTGCCCTCTTGTTTCTCCTCCTCTTGTTTGGGTTCCTTTGGTTTTTCCTTCTTCTCTACTGGTTTGATTTCCTCCTTAGTTACCCTCTCCTCTAACACGACCTCTATATGGGTTCTCTTCGTCCTCCTGCTACGATGCCGACCATAACGCAAAGGCCTTGCCGCCTTGTGTGGTATGATTGACTTTATGAACAAGCCCTCTGTAAGCAGCCCCTTATCAGCCGCATTTGACTCTGCTGATTCGATTGTTGTAAGTATATACCTCGATGCCTTCACCGGATAGCGACCTGCAGCCATACCCTTCTTGTGCCCCACATCGCGATTGTAGCGCTTGAAAGGCACCGGGCGCTTCTTTGCAATCACCTCTTTGAGCATTGTTTTGGCTTTTTCAACAGGCAACCCTCTGAGCATCCTACATACCTCAACCGCATGTTTTGTGGATATGGGCAGGTTGAGCCCAACAGCTACTGCTGATTTGGAATGCTCGATTTGTTGGGTTGCGTATTTGTACGGCATTTTTACCTCACTGATAGTGCTGCACTACTCCTTGTTGCACCTATGCCTGGAGCATGGTGCTCCACCGGCTTCCTGGTCATCGCAAACTCGCCAAGATAGTGTCCAATCATCTCAGGTTGGATAACAACGCTTATGAACGCCCTACCATTGTGCACCTGAATCCTCCTCCCCACCATCTGTGGTAGGATTATCATATCCCTGCAGTGCGTCTTTGGTGCCTCCTTTTTCTCAAGTGCCTTAAGCAGCTTTTGCTGTGCCTCTGTGAGTCCTCTGAGTAGCGAACGCCTCTGTCTCGCAGGTAACAACTGGGCGAATTCCTTGATACTCATCTGTTTGAGTTCCTCTAAGGTTTTGCCTCGGTATCTAAATTCTTTGACCACCATTTTTACTTCCTCTTACCAGTTCTCTTTGGTCTTATTTTACCCACCTTACGCCCAGGTGGGGCATTCTTGGGTGCAATGGTCGGCCTACCCTTGGTTGAGCTTGAAGAGCCACCAAATGGATGGTCAACAGCATTCATCGCAACACCTGATGTTCTTGGGTAAACCCCGCCCACTGCCTTGATTTTGTGGTACATCTTTCCCGCCTTAACAAATGGCTTCTCAACGCGGCCTGAACCAGCCACACGCCCAACAGTTGCCCTGCACTTGGGATTAAACTTTTTAAGCTTTTTAGAGGGTAATTTCACAAGCACACCATCCTCAAGCTTTGAAGTGATTCTGGCAGATGTGCCAGAGGCTCTGACAAATTTGCCCCCATCACCAGGGCGTGCCTCAATATTGTATACCAAAGTACCAACCGGCATGCTCCCCAATTCCGCAATGTCTCCAGGTTTTAGCTCTTCTGTAACCCCGAGTGAGACCTTCTGCCCAACATACACACCCTCAGCACCTATCACCAAGCACTTCTGTCTGTTCTCAAGCTTTAATTCCACAAGTGGGGCACTGTGCCCTGGGCAATTAATTATATCGGCAACAAGGGCGATTCCACCAACAGTTAGTGGTGGGTATTTTGCAGCCCCCTTAAATCTGAAACTGAGAGACCTGTAGGTATGACTTCCCTTACCTCTCCTCTGTTGGATTAGGTTCTTTCCCATCTTACATCATACCCATCTGAGTTGCCACATCAATCGCAGGTGTCTCTGGGCTAAGCGTGATGTAGGCCTTTCTAAGCCCCTTGGGTGTCAGCAAGAGGTTGATTTTGGTAACCTTTACCTTAAACAACCTCTCCACTTCTTGTTTAATCTCCTGTTTTGTGGCTCTTCTGTCCACCACAAACACCAGTTTGTTCTCTGATTCCATCAGTCTGAGACTCTTCTCTGTACTCAAAGGATACTTGATTATGCTTACTTTGCTCAGTTTTTCCATTTTCAATCAAAGAGTTTCTCCTTTTCTAGTTGATCAATGTCTCCCTTTGTCTATATAGTAAGTCTACTGGGTTTCGCCCCGTCTGC
>QMQS01000137.1 GCA_003650585.1 Candidatus Woesearchaeota archaeon | reverse complement strand
GTGTGCCCAAAGGACCATGCACCTCTGGTTTATACCGAGGATAGGAAAGCATTGAAGTGTACAAAGTGCGGTACAATATATCCCATTGAGGAAGGGATTCCCAATTTCTTGGTTTGAGTTACGCAAATCTTATATAGAGCTTGTTTGTTTTTATGCCTCCAATGGCAAAACTAATCCTTTTTGTGTCTAAGGGGTGTCCCCATTGCCCAAAGGCGGCTGCGGTTGTTATGAGGATTGCAAGGGAATACGAAGAGGATGGCTTGAGTTACGAAAAAGTTAGGACTAGAACAGAGCGTGGTAAGAGGCTTAGTGTGAGGTTTAATGTTAATGTTTTCCCCACACTCCTCATGTTTGATGGTGATGGTAGGTTGAGGGCGAAGATTTCTGGTGTTCCTTCAGAGGATGTTTTGAAAAAGAAAGTTGAGCTACTCCTTGGTCTAAGGAAGCCACTCTTGAGCAGGTTTATACCATGGAGACATTAGAGCAACTTAGGGATAGGATGGAGGGGCATGCCAAAGCCAATGGGTTTGCTTTGAATCCCAACCCACGCAAGGTTAATGCATTGTTGAGAGCCCTTTTAGAAAACAAGAGGGAATACGGCGAGCTGTATTGCCCCTGCAGGCGTGTGACTGGTGATAAGCGCAGGGATAGCAAGATTGTATGCCCTTGTGCTTATCACAAGCGAGAAATCAAGAGGCAGGGCCATTGCTTGTGCGGGTTGTTCGTTAAATAAAGCTAAGATTGCCTACTTCCTCAATAATTCTACAACTACCTCCACATGGGGTGTATGGGGAAACATGTCAAATATAGCCAGCGATTTTATTGTGTAGTATTTGCTAAAACTTGGTAACTCCTTTGCCAATTGCTTGGGGTTACAAGAGACATATAATAGCACATCTGGTTTTGTTTCTATAACCCTTGCAATCACCTTTCGATGCATACCACTCCTGGGTGGGTCAACAATCATGTACAAGGGAGGGCTTAGGTTGAGTTTACCAAGCACAGATGCGTCTGCTGCAATTGCATTACCTTTGATATTGTTCGTGCTAAGGTTCTTTGCTGCACACTCTATGCTCTCACTAGCATTGTCTATTATTAAAACCTCTTTGAACAGTTCTCCGAGGCAAATCCCAAAACTACCCACTCCACCGAATAGGTCCACCAAAGTGGCTTGAGTAGTCGGATAACCATTCATTACCTGATAGCAATAGCCCACTAATTCAGAAGCCATATGGCTGTTGGTTTGGAAGAATGCTTGAGAATGAAACAAAAACCTCTTGCCTTGCAAGCATTCCTCAAGCTCTAACCTGCCTTTAACTGGAAAGCATTCCTTGGCTATGCTAAGGTCGCTTCTTCTTGGCACATAACCTACAATCACATTATTAGCAGTGGTTTTGCTTGCAAATTCCTTCACAAGCTCCACATGCTCTCGTAGGTGTGACGATGCCTCGTTCATTATAAAGCTGATTGAGGAGTCACCCGACAGTGTGGCTCGGATAACAGCGTATTTTAGTGTGCCGAGTGCTTTTCTATGCTGAAATGGTTCTATTGTGCTCTTGTTAGCCTCATACCAATCCCACACCTCTTTTAGCAATTCATTTATTCTTTCAGAGGAGATCTTGCAATGCTTTATGGGTATGATTTTATCGAACTTTCTTCGCTTCCTCAGCCCTAAGCCCTTGTTGCAGAATACAAAATCCATTCTGTTGCGATAGTGATATTCTGGTCCTGAGTAAATCTTTGGCTCTGCTACTTTGTCTAATACCCTTTGGAGTAGGTGAAGCACGAACCTCTTCTTGTTCTCAAGTTGAGCCTTATAAGGTAGGTGCTGGGTGCTACAACCACCACATCTTCCAAAGTATTCGCACTCTGGCATACTCGTTCACCTGTTATGGAATCATTTAAGAATGTTATGGCATAAGGTTTATAAACTGGTGTTGTTGCCATTTCTCTGCTGTTGGAGTTAAGTTTTTCCACCTTGTTACGTTGAGGTCGCATACACAGAGTTCGCTACGCCGAGGTCGCATAACCTGGTATTGCGCAGGCCTTGAGAGCCTGTTCCCTTCGGGGTATCTGGGTTCGAATCCCAGCCTCGGCGTTTTTCTTTTGTTTTTTCCCTCAAGGCTTTTCTGTTTTATCTTTTGGTCGCTACAACAACACATTAAACAAGTAACCAAGTAGCAGCACTTGTGGCACAGTAATAATAGGCAACCATATGGCAGCCCTCTTGCCTATATTTGACCAAATTAGACCAATCTCTGTGTAGTCTGTCACCACGCCTGCACCCAAAGCCCCCCCATGAGATTGTGCTTGATGCTTGGAAAGATATTACCACGCGCTTGGATAGAATAGAGAAAAAACTCAATGAGCTTTTAGCCAAGCGTTAGATCTTACCTTAAAAATAACTAATACACAAGAGGCAATTTCTCATTCAGAAGCTTCAATGCTATTGAGAGCTTGTATTTTGATTCTGCATATATACTCATAAGCTTCTCCCCTTTTTGAATCTTATCACCAACATGCTTGTGAAGCAACACACCAGCACCCTTATCCAGGGGTGCCCCTGCAGACCTCGCAACTGAAGCAAGGATAATGTTGTTGATTGCTTTGAGTTTTCCACTTCTCTTAGCAATCAAGTGCTCCGTGTACTTTCCAAGTTTTATGCTTCTGTAATC
>QMQS01000136.1 GCA_003650585.1 Candidatus Woesearchaeota archaeon | reverse complement strand
GAGCTTTTTGCTAAATATGGCTCTACCTTTGCTTACATTGATACAAACCCTCCCAAAACTGAAGAGGATACAATACTTGCTGCTAAGAAGGTATGGGAAGACTATTTAGCCAAGCTCTAAAACTTTCTTTCAATGTAACTTAGGAATTTCCTTAGGTTTACCTCATCAAGTGCCAGCATGAAGAACCCGTATATGTCTGATCCCTCGAGATGAATAACGGTCTTGACGCCTATCACTTCATCAACGCCCCTCTTTTTAAAAATGCTTTCTATAATTAATCTTGGACTGCCAATAGTCAACTTTGGTAAAGAGTGCATTATCTTAATCCCTAATAGGTTAGCCATTGCAGCGAGGTAATTCCCAGTAAAGATATTGAATATCTCTTTAAAGCCTGATTCCAGCATCTCTTCCAAAGCCATAATCTCTGCCTTTTTAGTGATAACCCTCATCAATCTAGATGAATGCTCTTCTTCGAATACAAACAGTGCTTGACCCTCTATGTTGCCGTTTATATCTACTCCACCCCACACAATCCTCTTTTGGTTTCCATCTATGTGCTTACCCATTTCTTTCTCAGATAAGAATAAGAGCTCTGGCTTCATTGGCTCTATCTTACAACCGCAGAGCTGCGAGAGTGCTCTTGAAGCATTCCCTGAACCAATATTGGCTATCTCAATAATCACATCCTTTTCTTTTTCAGTGAGTTGTTCCAATACCATATCTATTCACCTCCCCGAACAAGGAACTTAGGTCTAAGACAATGCAAACCTCGCCATTTTCTAAAACTGATGCGCCCCCAACACCTGGTAAAGACGAGGTTCTTCTATCAGGTTTGTTTACGAGTAGGTTCTGCCTGTCTATAATATCATCTATACCTAAGGCTAATAGCATATTCCTATAGTTGATGACGAGCACCTTTGAGGGTTGATGCTCTATACCCAAAAAATCTCCAAGTTTGTAGAATGGAATTGCTCTGTTGTTTATCCTTATGCCGTAACCACTCCTGTACTCATCGTAGTCCATCACACGCTCCACAACCATGAGAGGCACAATTAATTTAAACTCCCCCACCCTAACCAAAATGGCATTCATTATTGCTAAAGTGAGGGGTAAATGTAACTCGATTGTGGTGCCTGCACCCTCCTCGCTTTTTACAATAACATTCCCTCCTGCTTTCTTTATATTGTTGAGCACGATATCCATACCAACCCCTCTTCCAGACACATCTGTGATTTGCTTTTTAGTGCTGAACCCCGAGACATACATCAGTCGTAGTACATCCTCCTTCCTCATTCTCAACGCTTCCTCTTTGGTTATAAGCCCCAGTTCAATTGCTCTCTGGAGTAAGAGTTCATCATTGATACCCCTACCATCATCTTTGACCCTGATTACAACAAAATCTTTATGTTTCTCTGCACTCAGTTCTATTCTGCCTGTCTCTGGTTTTCCAAGAGCCTTCCTCTCCTCAGGAGATTCAATACCATGGTCCACAGCATTTCTCATTATGTGGATCAGTGGATCATGTACCAAGTCCAGCACACTCCTATCAAGCAGGGTATCCCCACAATTTAGGACCAACTCAACCTTTTTGCCCTGTTCGAGCCCCAACTCCTTCACCATCCTGGGATATCTCATAAAAACCCTTTCTAGTGGGTACATACGCATCTCAAGTATCTCGTCCTGAAGGAGTTTAGCCATATTTGTTAGTTCATCCAAATCGGTTGGTAACACATTTCGCTTTTTCTTTAGGCCAGTAATCTTTGTGTTGAGCTCGATAACATACCGCAACATTTCATCCATGGTATCTGTAGAAATGCGAATACTCTTCAATTCTGTGTTAGTATGGGATTGTTCGTAGAGTTTGGGTGGTGTAATCTTGGGTTTACTCTTTAAGAGTTGGTGTAGTTTTTGTTTTAGTTGCTTCAACTCGATCTTTGGCTTGCCACCCTTTGAAACCACACTGATTCCTTTGCGGAGTTCATCCAAGCCCGCAAATATCAACTTTGAAAACTCATCTGAGAATTCCAACTTACCCTCTTTCAGCCCCTTGATACAGTCCTCCAAGAAATGTGCAAGTTCTGACAACTCTGTTAGCCCAAGCATCCTTGAATTACCCTTTATAGTGTGAAACAACCTCATCATCTGACTTAGAAGTTCAGTATTCTTTGGAGCAGATTCGAGTTTTAGGGTTAGGTTGTCAAGTTGGTCGAGCTCCTCCTCAGACTCATTTACAAAAATCTTCAAGAACTCATGGTTCATCTTAACTGAACTCATTGATAACATCCACTATGTCTTCATACTTGAAGGGCTTTGTTATGTATTTTTCAGCACCCTCACGCAGTGCCTCCTCTACAACAGCACTCTGACCAACCGAGGTGATAATAATCACTTTCGCCATCTTGTTGAGTTTTTTTATAGCCCTTAAAACCTCCAGACCATTCAACTTAGGCATAATTATATCAAGAAACACTATGTCAGGGTTGAATTCTTCAAATTTCTTGAGTGTTTCTTCGCCATCGGCTGCTTCCTCTATACTCAAATCTTTGAACTCCTTCAAGTAATTCTTGATTATCGTTCTCATAAAAGAAGAGTCATCAGCAATAAGAACTTTCATCTCCACACCTCCTTTACCTGTCTCTTTGTAAATGAATATTTAAAACTTTTGATTAAAGCAAGACAACATAACTATTGT
>QMQS01000135.1 GCA_003650585.1 Candidatus Woesearchaeota archaeon | reverse complement strand
TCTTAATAGAGCCCACAGATTTCTGCAATTGCGACTGCATAATGTGTACCCGTGCCTTGCTCAACGTAGAGAATCCGCACAATGTCCAAAAAGGGTTTATGGAGTTTGAGGTATTCAAGGGCATAATTGATGGTTTGGAGTTTGGTTCAGAGCCCTTAGCTATAAAACTCTTTTGGATAGGGGAGTCCTTGCTACATCCTGATTTCAAGAAAATGCTTGCATACACAGCCGAGAAGATTAGGGGAAAGAGTGCCTACATTGATTTGCATACGAACGCAACCTTGCTCACCAAAGAATTAATGGACTTCATGCTCACTCTTGGTGAGACCCTACCAAGGGTAACCTTCTCATTGGATGCTATTACTCCTATAACACACAAAAGAATAAGGCGTGGTGGTGATTTCAGCAAAGTGATGGCTAACATAAAGTATTTTGTGAGAGCAAGAGAAAAGCAGCATCTATTATTTCCTAGGTTTATTTTCCAGTTCATTATAATGAAAGAGAATGTTGATGAGTGTAAGCAATTTGTGGATTACTGGACCGAGTTTTTACAGCGCGAGGTGAAAATAAACCTTGCTGAGGCATGGCCATTGCTGTCTAAAGAACGAAAGATTGAGTTGCTTAAACAAAACGGGATTTATGAGAGGTTTATGGAACTTGAAGATGGAGATTAAACTATTTGATAAGTGTAATAACAAGTGCAAACTGTGTGAGCATTTGGGCAAGTTAGGCATGAATCCCAGTTTTAATGAGATTGAGGAGCAATTGAGGGGTCTGCGTAGGTTGAGTACAGAAGTCACCTTGAGTGGTGGTGAGCCATTCCTCAGAGAAGACATACTAGCGATACTTGATTTAGGTGAGGCCTTGAGGTTCAAGCAGAAATATATTTATTCTAATGCTAGAGTGTTTAGCAACAAATCTGTGGCAAACAGAATTGCAGACTACACTTTTACTTTAATAGTGCCATTTTTTCATCACACACCATTAGTGCATGACCTAGTAACTAGAGTGCCTGGCTCTTTTAGAGAGTCATTGCTGGGTATTGTCAACCTTAGGCGTGTTGGTGTGGGGGTGGCTGTGAATTATATTGTGACAAAGGATAATATTAGAGAGCTTGTGACAAGCGTGCAGTTCTTTAGAGGCTTAGGCATCAAAGAGTTCTGGTTAAATATTCTTGCCGAGATTAACCAAGCCTTTCCCTTTATTAAACAATTGTGGGAATATGCCCAGCAAAATGGCCTTAATATACACTTTGAGAATTACCAGCGTGAGCTAAGCATCTTGCTCAACCATATGTTCACTGGTCCAATAGTAACCCAATTTGAAATAACCAATGCATGCAACCACAAGTGCGTGTTTTGCTATCACCACTCACCACATTTGCTGGAACCAGATGATCCATACTTTGATACTCACCCCTATGACAAGGAATTAGTAAAGCGACCCAAATCGTGGCACCAACAAAGGGTGAGCTTTGAATTTTTAAAGGGTTATGTAAAAGAGGCGGTTAGCACTGGGTGTAGCTATATCCAACTCGGTGGCGGGGGTGAGCCAATGACTCACCCAGACATTATGTCAATGCTCCGCTTTATTAAGAAGCTTGGCTTAAGGGTGCAGGTTTTTACGAATCTAACAGTACCCAATGCTAACATGATACGAGAGTTGCTTCGGCTTGGGGTGGATGTGCTTGAGGTTAATGTTTCAGCAGCCACGCCAGACACTTACTCCAAAGTTCATACTGTTCCCAAGTCAGAATTTCATAAACTCAGCCAGAATCTTGAACTCATTCACAAGTTAAAGTCCAAACTCAAAGCAAGGCAACCAGAACTGCGAATAATGAATCCAATATGTACACTCAATTACCAAGAGATACCAGAGATGGTTACTTTTGCACACAGATATGGCGCCTCAGCTGTTTACCTTGGTCATTTGCAAACAACTCAGCTCACCAATTATCTGCTGCTTAAGCCCGCTCAGATAAAAGAGGCCAACAGACTTGTGATGAATGCCTTGGAAAGGGCTGAATCACTTAAGCTAATGCATAACTTTCATCAATACCTTGATGTACTCAACTACAGGGGAACATTGAAAGGCTCGCACACCAAGCAGATATACAACCGAGTGGGTTGTTTGATACCATTTTATGAGACCCAAATCCATCTTGATGGTAGGGTTGCACCCTGTTGCTTGCACCCCACAATATTCTCTTTGGATGGCATGGGCTTTAGGGAGATGTGGAACTCTAAAGCTTATAGAGACTTTAGGCAAAAGGTGCTGGGTTTGTACAGAAAAAAAGAGAAGCGGTATCTGTGCAGGGGATGCAGGATGTGTGTTTATCAAGAGGATATCCAAAGATTTTATAATGAGCTTGTTGAGGTCGGGTTGGCAAAATACTTAGGAAAATGAGCTTGGAAAAACCAAACAAAAAGCAGTTAGAACTGCTAAAAGCAGTTGAGTTCCCCAATGAGGAGTGGGCAAAGGACATTATATGGCTCAAAAGAATGGATGCAGTTGCAAACCCCAAATTACAGAGCGAAGTGAACCAACTCTATGTTGAAACAATTTCAAAGCACAAGCTCTTTACAAAGGATGCTAGAAAATACAAACTCATCTCAGAACCAGACAATGTGTGGGACTCACAGAGGTTGCTCAAAGAATGATACCCATTAAAACCTTGGTTAAGAGGGTTAGGAGCGTAATGGATGGCTCTCTGAGTGTGGGTC
>QMQS01000134.1 GCA_003650585.1 Candidatus Woesearchaeota archaeon | reverse complement strand
GCTTAATCCCCTTTTTTATTATTAACTCCTTTATCTCTTTAAACACCCTACCACGTGCCAACTCATAAGCATCTGGACCTGCTGAGAATATTTTCATTACATCCCCCGGTTTGCTGTTGTTGAGCATCTTAATCAGCATCATCTTCACACCACGGTAGGATTTGTAGAGCTCTGCTATCTCATTCACACTATGCTGTTGCCTGGCTCTAATCTCGGTCAACAGCTTTAGGAATGCCTTCTTCTTCATATCAATATATTCTATTATTGTTTCGGGTTCAGCAGCTCTGTAGAATTTTACATTTCCCCTTTTTACATAGGAGACCAAGCCCTTAGAGATTAGAGAATTTAAAGCATTGTAAACAGAAGAGCTTTGGAGTCTTGATTTCTCAATCAATTTACCTGCCTTTGACTCACCTAACTCAAGCAACACTGTAAACACCCTTATCTCGCCATTAGAAAGTCCTATCCCCTCAAGAGCAGATGAGTCCATATTTAAACTTAATCTAAACCCGAATATAAATCTTACTCAACAAAATTGGAGAGCAATTTTATTTTAATATGTACGCACTCACAATAAAACACAGGAGGGATTAATATGCCTAAGCAAGTTATGCCCAACCCAAGTGTGTTTCGTAAAGATGTGGACTCATTTTATACCCTTACATGTGATGTATGTGGCATCCCAACAGTAATAATTGGTATAAGCAAAGTAGGCATTGGGATAGCAACCTCCCTTAGGAGTATTTTCTACTATGTACACAGCGGTAAAGACGATTCAGGCTATTTAACTCCTTCAGAGCTGGAGAGGGCAACTGCTTTGCTGACTATCCCTGATTATAAAGGATTGGATTCGTTGATATCCAAATTTCACATCGGAGGGATTCCATTTTATTGTCCAGAATGCAATGTGTGCTACTGCCCGGCTCATTTAAAAGGAGAGGATTACAGAATTCGGGCTTGCCCAAAGGGACACGAAGGGGTTGTTTGTGATTAAGTGGTTTTAATGGCTTCTCATAACAAAAAACTTTATAAACAAGATTTTTACCCTTATTCATTTGAGGGTTGGGCCCGTGGTCTAGTGGCTATGACGTTTCCTTGACGTGGAAAAGGTCCCCAGTTCAAATCTGGGCGGGCCCATATTCATAGCAAAATGCGACGGTAGTTTAGTGGTATAATACGCCCCTGCCACGGGCGTGACCCGGGTTCGAATCCCGGCCGTCGCATTTGAAATTCTTAAAGCGAATACACTAGCTAAACCTTTTTAAATCCTAAAAACAATTGCATCTTTATGCAACTCTTGAGCATAGGGCATGCATTAATGGACTGCCTCATTAAGGGCTTGGATTACAATCATGCAAAACAGATAACCCCTCATGATTTCCCAAAACAGTATTCAAAATACTTGGTTGGTGTACATGTCGGTGGTGCACCCGCCAATGTCGCTGCTTATTTTAACTTACTGGGTGGCTCAGCAAATCTGCTAACAATTGTTGGAGATGATGAGTTTGGGGCTCAGATTAAATCACAACTAAGCAATTTGGATGTTAAACTCGCCATTCCTCGCCCTGGCGCATTTACTGACATAGCATTGATACTTCTGGAGCAGGATTCTCACCATTTTGTGAAGTTCCTCTGGGGGTCTATAAACCACCTGCACCCAGGAGACATTGCTGAGGCACTTAGCAACAAAGTAGACATTATTTACTTTACCCCAATGGATTGTGTGCATGAATCATTCAAACTTAGCATTGAAAAGGCATTGCGCATTGCCAAAGCACGAGGCATAGTAGTGGCTGTGGATGTAAACCTTAGGCCTGCTGCCTTTCATACCAATGAGGAGATGTATACAACTTCTTTTGAAGCAGTGAAGGAGGCAGACATAATCAAGATGAATGCCTCTGAGCTGATGTATTTTGGATTTAAGCATGGTTTAATACTCCGCAAACTAAATTTCTCGAATTTCATTGAGGTTTGCAAGGGTGTCTACTCTATACTTAGCCCTAAATTGATGCTTGTAACTCTCTCGGCAGTGGGCGCAATTGCCCTCACCGAAAGCAGTATTGAATGGCACTCCACATACGATTACGGTAAACCAGTTAGTAGTGTTGGTGCTGGGGACGCCTTTATGGCAGCAGCTCTCTATAAGACCCTAGCAGACATGCCAAGATTTCAAGAGAAGACAAAGGACATACTAGAGTTTGCTTGTAAAATCGCATCAATAAAGGTGCTTTTTCCAGAAACAATTGTTGAGAGGGTGGGTAATCACAAAAAGTATTCTGATGCTCCTTCAACAAGCTCGTATTCTGAGTTTGTTAGAGCGGTAGAGGGTATTCTTCCAAAAGAGGTTGAGGAGTTAAACAGATTACTCAAAGATTAATCTCGCTTTAAGGCAAATTTACCACTATAAGAAAGTTATTTAAACCAGCATACAGTAAAAGAAACATGCACCAACCAAGGATTGAGAGTTTGATACAAGGTTATGATTTTGTTCGTTTAATGGAAGCCAAAGAGGTAGAACCACCAGAAAAACTAAATCCTAAGTTGTTCTCTTTCGATGGAACACCAACTGAGTATCTAATTCAACTAAGGGAAAGGGTAGAACTTGAATTTGAAGAAGTTGCTGTTAAGGGCGAAACCCTCTTAGGAATTTACCTCCATGGCTCCCAAGCCAATGGGAGCTTCCATGAGGATAGCGATATAGACATCTGGCTCCACGCTTTAACCAACTCTGAAG
>QMQS01000133.1 GCA_003650585.1 Candidatus Woesearchaeota archaeon | reverse complement strand
TTTTATTAGAGTTCAAGTTACTTTCTTTAAGTGATATCTCTCGAGGGGTGTACTTTAAATTGATTTTTACTTTGAGTTCGTTTTTAATTTTACAATGTATTGTGTAATTTTGCTTCGTTTGAGGTTGGATTAATGGTACAAGAAATGATGTAGTTTTGTTGGACACACTTGAATTCACTAACCACTTGCTTCCATTTACAGTGCAATGTATCAAACTACCTTTGATGTTAAGAGTGTGGTTTACTCTTATTTGTGATAGAGTAATGTTATATGGATTTTCTATAGTTAACCTTTGGTATAGCTCTAACGTTTGGTCTGAATTATTTTGTTTGAGATTAGGTGTTGACAAGTTAAATCTTAAAAGAGCCGAATTATAGTGCCCCAAACCAACTTCAGAGAACGCATTCGAGTTGTTCAAGAGTAAATGAATTTGCGTTTTAGTTAGTGGCTTATCATATATCTCTACTCTCGATATTTTACCATCAAACCATCCTGAAACTGATTTACCTATCCAAATAGGTTTAGAATTAACTAGTGGAGAGATGGTTTGTTTTGACACATCACTTAACTTTCCGTTAACGTATGATGTTAATTCGCCCCCATCCCAAACAAGAGCAATTGAGTGCCATTCTTTAGGTTTTGGCTTCCCCAAATTGACAGAATCGTATTCCTTCCCATCGTGTATAACACCCATTAGCACTTTATTCACTTTGTGGTACCATATTGCATAGCTCCCGGACCTCCAACCATCCTTCGTACCCTTCTGTATAATGGAGAAATAATCATTGGAATAATTTTTGATATTAACCCATATAATTAAAGTCCCAGTTTCATGCAAGTCTAATATAGTGTTATGTGGCAATTCAACCCAATCATCAATGCCGTCAAATTCCAATGCACAACCTCCATCATCTGTTCTTATCCAAGTGGCATTCCCGTGTATAATCCCATCATTGTGGTTTCCACTGCTGTCATGCACTACTGTGCCATTACACTCATCAAACTCCAAATCCAGCACTGGCTTCACTATGCTCACATTGGTTGCAATAGTCTCATTCCAGAAGGGCACCTCTACCTCGAGTTGCCAATTCATATCCAGGTTGCCCTTTGGTATAAGCTTAACAGCCCGCCTGAAGTACTGCTCCTCAAGAGTGCTCTGCCTGCTCATGTCCTGCTCAATCTCACCATAGCTAACATCCACAAAATCACCGAAAAACTCCACCTCCTTGGTTACGCTCTCGCCAGCACCAAGCTTATCCAGATGCACATAGCAGGCATGCTCCCTTGTGTACTTGTCCCCCCAATGTATCCGCTGCTTGGATTCATCATAGTTGCTACAAACCCCAAGCACATACACCGCACCCTCAATATCCGTAAAGTTGAGCTCGGGGTTGGTGTTGGTTATTGTAACACTCTGGATTAAAAACTGCCGCTCATCAGTGCTCCCAGGGGCTTGTTTTATGCTGCCGTACTCATACACCACCCCTGGCACTTCGTAGCTAAAATGCATTGTTTCTGAGCCCTCAACAATGTGGCTCTCAAAGCAATCCTCGCCTTCTTCTAGCTCACAATTCTGGAAATCTGTGGCATTGGGCGCTAAAGCTATAACCACTGGTCTTACACCATTGTAGCGTATGCGGAGTGGTTGAGATACATAGAACGGCTCTCCAATTATTATGCCAGAGGTATCTGCATCAACGCTCCCATACTCCAACTCTGGTTCTGGCTCAATTGCTATGCCATTAAAGCTTGTGCTTAGGTTGTTGAACCACAACACTGAGTTTGCATTGCTTGTATTAACAAAAATATTATCAAACCAAGCATCGCCAGTTGCTTTGTAAAGTTTCAAATAAATAAACATGGTTGTGCCATTCTTCGTGGCTATTTGCTTTTCGTACCTTGTCCAGTTGTTTGTGCCAGTAACCCGGGCAATGTTGGTGCTTAGCACCTTGTTGCCCTCGTCGTCCACCACCTTGATTGTGAGGTATGCTCCCTTACCCACCACATCTCTTGTCTTTATCCAACCAGACACAGTATACACCTTACCAGGCAACACTGGTATGGCTTGCTCCACATAATAGTTCTTATCATCGCTATCAGAGCTCATGAACAAACTATACTTGCCTTGGAATGCATCGGTTGTGGCATACCACTCACCATTCTTTACCACCCACGCATACAATTTCTCCTCAAACCCTGGGTTTAGCACATCCCCTAATTGAACCAAGCCGCCATCAGCGTCAACAAGCACCCTGCCAAGCATACCCTCTTTGCTCAACCCAGTCTCTGTGCTCACAACCCATTTGTCAATTTCATTACCAAATGCATCAGTAACCCCACGCAGCCCAGTAAGCACCCAATTGTAGCTGCCATAATCATACTCTGCATGCCCGCATGGTTGCAAATAAGTGTTGTTGCAGCTTGGTAGGTTTGGTGAATTAAAAGCTACAACTATGGCATGCCTCGTAGCACCCCGCGGCACCACTAACGCTAAACTACTGTTGCCAGCAGTGGCATTAAACACAACATCACCATTGCCAGAGTAACTACCTCTGCATACATCCTTGCATGTCCTTGTCTCTGAGTTAATTTTCAGCAGGCACTCACCGTTACAAGCTAACACATAATGGATTGCCTCATCTCCTGCAACCACTGAGTCCAGAGCAAGCACCATTGGTTCATTTGCTGGGGGCAGATCAGCAGGCAACCTAAGGCTTAAACTGCTTGAGGGCTCTGAAGCAGGT
>QMQS01000132.1 GCA_003650585.1 Candidatus Woesearchaeota archaeon | reverse complement strand
GTGCTGGTGCACCCATGAGTTACACCCAGTATGATCGCGGCTTGGGCACAGAGGTTGGGTTTGAACACGACCTTGGTAAGTTCAGCACAAAGGAGCGCAACAAGTATATCCGGCTTCGGCGTTGGCAGTACAGGATATCCACAGCAATTGAGCGCAACCTAAAGATGGCTCTGGCTGAACTCAAAAGGGTTTCTTCTTACCTCAAACTACCCAAATCAGTTGAGGAAGAGGCGAGCAGGATTTATACACTAGCAGTGCAGCGCGGTCTTGTGAGGGGCAGGAGCATGAAGAGTGTTGTGGCTGGGGCATTGTACGCTGCATGCAGGCGAAATGAGGTTCCGCGTACCCTGGATGAGATGTCTGAGGCGTCTGCCATTGATAAGAAAGAGGTCGGCAGAACCTATCGCTTTATTACAAGGGAGCTTAATGTTAAGATACTCCCGAGCAACCCAATAGATTACATGGCGAGGTTTTCTTCATCACTCACCCTAACACCTGAGACACATTCCAAAGCAATCAAGATTCTTGAGCAAGCCAAGCTAAATGAACTCACATCTGGTAGGGGACCAACAGGGATAGCAGCAGCTGCCTTGTATATTGCCTCACTCATCAATGGCGAGAAGCGCACGCAGAGAGAGGTGGCAGATGTGGCTGGTGTAACAGAGGTAACAATAAGAAACCGCTACAAAGAACTGGTTGAGATTCTAAAACTTGAGAAGGAGATATCAAAGAGCAGAAAACTCTACTCAGACAAGCCCTCAAAAAAGGTGGTTAAGTCAGAGTAATCTTACAAAGTGTTCTTTTGCCACCTTTCCATCCTTTATCCTTACGCCCTCTCCTTTTAGAAGTTTGATCTTCTTGGCTAGCCCGCTGGAGAACCCACCCAACTCGAGGTTATTGGCTACAACCCTATGGCATGGCACCAAAGGTGCAAAGGGATTCTTGTTTAGGGCATTCCCCACAGCCCTGTATGCCTTGGTGCCCAGGTATTCTGCAATCCCCTTGTAACTGGTGACCTTGCCCCTTGGTATCTTCATGGTGGCATAATAAACCCTTGCTTGGAAACCCTTCTGGAGCACCTCATCCAGTATTGCCCTGAAATTCTGCTCTGTTGGATTTGCTTTGTATCTCTTGCCCAACTCCCTAATCTTATCTTTTATTATGAATATGCCCTTTGCTGCAAGGTTTCTGCTAACCTTCTCCTTTGTGAGGTATGTCAAAAACTGGGTTATGTTCTTTGGTTTCTTTGTGCTCCTTATCCTCTCAAAATCTATCAACACAGCTCTGTTATCTGTAACAATAATGTGCTTGTACGGGTTCACAAGCTCCATCTTATTGTAGCCGATTTTGTCAAGCACTCGAAGCTGCTTTAGAACATCTCTTATCACATCAAGCAACCTCTCACGCTCACCATGCTCAATAAACCTGGCAATTGGCTCGCCCTCAATCAACTCCATAAAGAGTTTGCCATCCTCAAACCCATACGCCTTTGGTCCTATGCCATACCTGTTTAGCAACTTCAGTGCTTTGTACTCCTTTTCCAGGTTGCCAGTTGCTTGTGACTTAGGATGCTTGAGTTTAACAGCACAAACCCTCCCTTTGTATCTGGCTTTGTACACAATACCCCGTTTACCCTTTGCAATAAACACAAGCCTTTTCATGGTCTAATCTCGTACAAGTAAAGGGTTTCAAAAAAGAGTTTCTTTGTTTCCAAGAGTTTTGCTTTAAATTTAAAAAGCCTTATGGCTTGGTCAACCCTCTCTTTGTTTGTGAGTGAGCTGAAGACCATTAGAATAACCCCTCCTGGGTTTAAATGCTGTTTGGCACTTGCCAAGAACCTTGCTATGGTTTCATGCCCCTGCTTACCCCCATCTGTGGCAACACTACTGTATTTTGAGCTTGGCAAATATGGGGGGTTAAACAAAATTAGGTCAAACTTGCCTGGGATGTTCTCAAAGAGGTCTGAGCAAACCACCTTTACATTGTTGCCGAGCTGCTTCTGTGCATAGAAAACTGCCTCTTCATCAATATCAGCAGCCACAACCTCTTTGGCATATTTCAATGCCTCTTCGGCGAGTATCCCAGAACCAGTGCCCAAGTCCAGCACTTTTTTGTCCTTTGAGTAATCTTTAATATACTTTAGAAGCAGGAAGGAATCCTCTCTTGGTTCGTACACCATAAAAAGGTAAGAAAAAAAATTTGTTTATCGGCCTCGAGCCATCTTGGCTCTTGACACATCTCCGTCCTTGTCAACAAAGTACAAGTAACCTGGCTCTTTCTTGACTCCAACTCTAGCCACTTTCTCTTTCTTCTTTGAGGTTACCTTCCCGCCTCCTCGTGCCATTGGCACTCTTGAGATGTCACCGTCTTTGTCGACAAAATAGAGCCATCCGTCTTCCTTTTTAACGCCTGCTTTTGCGACCTTCTCAGCCATCTTCAATCCCTCCTATTTTTTAGTGGTTTCCGTTTACAAGAAGTAAACTTCCACCCCTGCACACTCTAATAAGTACCAGATATTTAAATTTTACTATTTTTTCGAGGAGAAATCGAGGAGAAATTCACTACTCTCCAGAAACTCGTAAAACTCAAAGTTCAAACCTCTTGTCCACCTCTTCGATGTATTCCTTTACCCTTTTTATTATTCCAGCAAGGATGAAGTTCTGTATCTTCTCGTCGAAGATTTCACTCAAACTGCTCCTCTCAGTCAACCTGTATCTTGTCTTCACTTTCTCAATAATGTACAACTCCCTCAAGC
>QMQS01000131.1 GCA_003650585.1 Candidatus Woesearchaeota archaeon | reverse complement strand
GAGGTAATATTGACCGTACCACTCACATGCAATGTTTGGGTTGGCGAAGAGGTACCAATTCCTACTCTACCCAGAGAATTATCTACATACAGTGTGTTGGCATCCACATTATCGCTACTTGTTAATAGCTCTACCACTGTGCCAGTATCATTCCAGCCAGAGGCACTACCGCCCTGGCTGCTCACAAGGCTATCCACATACGCCTTTGTAGCAGCATCTGCATCTGCACTTGGTGTAGCTAAGTTAACAATGCGATGGTTGCTCATATTAAAAATACCGTAAACGTCTATGTATGAGTTGTCAGGGTGCAGCACTATGCTTGTCTCAGCACCCACCAAGTTTGATAGAGCTACCGCTAGCACAGCAATGTAAAACAACACAAACAAACCTCTTATTTTATATCCCCAAGGTTTGCTTGTATTGTTCATTTCCATCACCTCAAATCCATCTTGAAACATTTGTTGTGAATATCAGCTTCTTGTTGCCTGAAGCAGAGATAACAATCGCATTGCTTGTTTCTCGTATACCGTAGTTTGTACTGGTTATGTTGCCAGTTACCTCTAAGTTGCCATTCACACTTAGCTTCTCGCTTGGCGAGTAAGTGCCTATACCCACCCTGCCGGCAGTGTTGTTAATGAAGAGCGTGGTGGCATTCACACTATCTGTGCCCGTTATTAAGTCAACTAAGGTGCCAGTATCGTTCCAACCAGATGCGGCACCGCCACCACTACCAATCTGGCTGTCAACATATGCCTTTGTTGCTGCATCAGTGTCAGCAGTTGGTGTTGCCAGGTTGATAATCTTATGATTGAGCATATTCACCACACCACCGGTCATATTGAGATTACCTTCAATGATGAACTCGCCTGAGGTGTCTATCTGTGTCTCATCAATACAATCAGTACAGCTCAAATTGAAGCTCCTCTCAGCAGACCTCGCATATGGGGTAGATGTTAGATTTATTCGCGGAGACATCTCTGTGTCTCCCTCTATCATTATAGCCAAGTAGTAGGGCTCATTGAAGTTTAGCGTCAGGGGCTCTGTTGTACCAAGCACCACACTAAAGATACCATCATCAACACTCACATTTGTCTTGTTTTCCTCCCAGATTCTTGTACCTCCTGTGGGCACATCGTATATCCTAAAGGTCATATTATAGGTGCCATTGAGGTTGTCATTTGAGGCATTTGTGAGCTTACCCTCCACAGAGAGTGTTTGTGGCATGTTATTGGCGAGGTTTCTTGCATACCTCACTATTGTTCCAAAGGTGAACTTCTGTGTGTGTTTACCAGCAGTGAGCACTTTCACCTTGTGGTATGAGGTCTCATTACAGCTGTAATCAGCAACAAATATTCCGTTCTCAATGCTCTCTACATCCACAACGCTGTCTCCACACCTGAGCTCAGCAAACTCTATATCCACACCGTAAAGCGTACCATTCGCACCCTCAATTGTTAGATTGGCAGTGCCTTTGGTTAAGAACTTCACAGTCCAGTAATCGCCCACCTGTGGATAACTCTGCACATTCAGCAGGGTTAGCTCCACACCACCATAGGCACTGAATCCAGTGACATTGAAGTACACATAGTTGCTGTCTTGCTTGAAGGGTATGTTTGTGGCAGTCCAGGCATTGCAGCTACTGGTGTTGAAGTCCCACTTGACGCACTTCATTATTGTGTTAACTGCTCCCTCTTTTGGCAGTTTAATCGTTGCCTGGGTGAAGTTCTCTGCCTCAATTGCCACCACATCTGTCTTTAGCTCAATCTCTTGGTTGTTGTACACAATCTTATCGAGCTTTACACGCTCAGCGTTCTTGAGCATGCTCTCGTTCTTGAGCCCATCAATCACAACCACAGCGTCTTTAACCTGCTTGATGCTTACATTCCCTATGCCTTTCAATGGGAGCACGAACTCTAGGTATAGCCCTCTTGCGGTTAGGTTTAGCTTATTGATTGTAATGCCCTTGCTCTGCTCCAGCAACCTCTTTATCTGGGTGAGGTTCTTCTTAGCAGTAATCTGTGGTGAGTGTATGCCTATGTAGGCACCCTTGTCATACACATCAAAGGTCACATGGGTGCTGTTTTGGACAATGGTTGTGTTGTAAATATTCCATTGTGGACATCCACTGCTATTGAAACCAGGACAGTGGGCAATGAAGTCCACCCTAGCAAATTTCTCTAATGTGACTGTCAGCTGGGTAAACTCTGTTTGGATGTTGATGTACTTGGTGCTTGGGAGATATGTAGCTCCGGAAACTAAGCTGATACTTAACACGAGCATTACCAGTAGCATAAGCAACTTCACGCTCCTGTTGCTAAGCTCTGGTTTCATTTACGCTTTCTACCTCCCGTTTGGCTTATTTGCGGCATCTCCCTTAGTATGACATCCCCCTCAGGGGTTTCAATGAAGCGCAACACAGTTCCGGCAGTCCAACCCTTGGCCAGTGCCAACTCCTTTGGTATGGTTATTTTGTACTGACCGTTGTTCAGGACTACCTTTACCATCTACAGCTTACCCCTCCTCTTTCGTTTGCCAACTACCTCCTTTAGTTGTGGCATCTCTCTGAGAATGACATCCCCCTCAGGGGTTTCAATGAAGCGAAGCACCGTCCCTGGACCCCAACCCTTAGCCAGCGCCAACTCTTTAGGTATAGTTATCTTATACTGACCGTTATTGACGACGACTTTTACCATATTAGTACTAATTTAGCAATAATTTAGCCCATTTTTAGTGTTATAATATTCCATTTTCAGTCCTTATTAAGCAATAATTTAGCCATGAAAAATGACTAAATTAGTACTAAAT
>QMQS01000130.1 GCA_003650585.1 Candidatus Woesearchaeota archaeon | reverse complement strand
GATAAATCCTACGGGCACCCTCTCTCAAGTCAACATCTAAAAATACCTTTACAGAGTAAGGCACAAAATAAAACGCTGTTCTCCCTTCAATAATGACATTGTCTTCGTTTTTGGCAATCTCAACTATTCGTTCATCAACAATTCTATCTGAGAAGAACTCCTCCTCATCCCTCTTGTTCAATTCAGCCAGGGTTATACCTAGTTTCCTAGCAATCTCTCTACGCATACCACCTATATAGTAGCGCTTATAACCGAGAATTTTGGAAAGCTCCTTTGCTATGGTGCTCTTGCCAGAACCAGGCTTCCCAGAGATTGTGATTATCATTCTTTCAACAGGTATTCAGCCATTGCAGCGAATGCTGGCCTAGTGATTAAGACACCTATGGTAACACCCACAATTGTTGTGATGGCAAACCCTCGCAGAAGCCCTGCCCCTGCCTTTATTAGTGGGAGCATTGCAGCGACGGTGGTGAAATATGCACCCATTATTATAAAGAAAGCCCTTCTTATCCTCTCTGCCCAGTTGTAAGCCCTACCGCCTGCCTCCCCACTCAGAATCTCATCAGTAATGACAATCTGGTGGTCAACAGAAGTCCCTATTACTATAATCAAACCAGCAATGGCTGCTAGGTCTAGATTCCAGCCAATCAATGCTGCAAACCCAAGCACGATTACAACCTCGCTAATGAGTGTGATTAGGATAGGTATTGCAATCTTGAGGTTGCGATACCGTAGTAATACCATCAGGAAAACACCACCAATAGCGAGCATAGCAACAATCAATGCATTCCTCACAAATCCACTCCCAAGAGAGGGGGAGATTGATTTCATTTGGGATATGGTGAGCTCTGTGGGTAAGCTACCGGTTATGAGCACTGTTTGGAGTCGCTTCATCTCTTCTAATGCATTGTAAGCTGCCTCGTCCCGTGTTCTACCAACACCACTACCACTTATCTGAACCTCTGTTTTGGTTGGGTCACCCCTCAACTCTGCTCCAATCCTAAGCGAACTCACATTCCTATTATCGAGGTAGAGGTCAAGTGTTTTGCTAAGGAAATCCTCCTCACCACTCTCCACAATATCCAGCTGCCTAGTGATATTGGCTTGCCTCTCTGCTGCCTTTGGGCTCAGAGATATGGAAAACCTAAACCTACACATCCAGTTCCCGTCTGATAATTTCTGGCACCCATACCTGGGGTCAATGCCAGCACAATCACTGCTTCTACACACAAATGTAATGTCCTTTCTTCCACCAAGGAATACTGTTTCATTCCCTATTCTTGCTTCAAACTTGCCCTGTTTTGAGAGAAGATTGCTAACCTCTGTCTTCTTTGCCCCGGCAATCTCAATAACAACATACCTATTGTCTGAGAGGTCACTTGCCTTTCTCACGATTATGTCACTAACACCATAAAGGTTCAACCTCTGCCTTAAGTTGCTAACCAGTAAATCAAACATGTCATCGCTCAAATTGGCAGCTGGTCTAAGCACAACCCGTGTGCCACCCGCCAAGTCCAGCCCCTTTCGAATATTTGTGGTGGGGGCATTATAAACAGCCAATCCAATATCTTGCACACCTATGATTTTGCGTATCGTTTTGTTAACATATTTCACTGTTTGCACTGTTTTGTTAACAACCCTCCAAGTGCCATTTATGCTCACATTCTCTTGAACCGTTTTGTTTTCTACAACAGGCACAAGTTCAGGCAACACAGTAACATTATACTTTGGCTTTGTTATCAAGCGGTAGGTGCCTTTGGTTGTCTTAATCTCCACTGGCATATTGTAAGTGAATGTGCTCAAAACATTGTAGTAATCCTGTTCATTGTGTATGGGTATATTGTTAATGCTTAGAATGACCTCCCGACTCATAGGAGGTGACAACGGATCCGGATTCTTGAAACCAGCCATAGCAGCAGAACTATTAGCTTCCACACCCCTAATGGCAACCCCCCTAGCAAATGGATTGGGTTGTATAGCCACAACTGCCAAAATTAGGAATACCAAAAGCAACACAATTCTCGGTCTTTTAAGTAAGTTCTTAACCCCCTTCACCCCTAACACGCTCCACATACATTCTTAGCAAGCCAGCATTGAGCAACCAAGTGTTAACAAGGTCTACTAGTAATCCAATTAGTACGATTATCATTATTTCAGCGATTACCTCAGATTTTGTGAATACCACAGCAAGGGAGATAGCAACAAGGGTGGTGCCAGTGGTCATAAATCCAGTACGCATCGCTCTATAAATCCGCTCCTTAACATTCCCCCTTCTCCTTTTGAGTACATGTGTGGAGAGCAATATATCTGTATCAACACTGTAACCAATCAACATTAGAAATGCAGCAAGCCCTGCAGTGGACACCTTTATACCAACGATGTTTGCAATTGCGAGGGTGACAACGATATCTGACAATGCAGAGAGTATAACTGCAACACTCGGTACAAACACTCTAAAGATTATAAAGACCACTGTGCCCATAAGCACGAATGCAATGATTAAGGCATAGATTATCTCTCTAAAGAAGCTCTCACCCAAGGAGGGGCTTGTGATGTCGATGCTATAATCCTCCTCCTTTAAAGTCCCCACTTTGCTCTCGATAACCTTAAGCAACCTGGTTGTGTCCTCTCCTAAAAGGGTTGTTTCTATAATGAAGCCAACCCTCACCCCATTCTCTTCAAGTGTTCTCACATTGAACTCTGCATCAGGGAATGACGACTCTAGAAGTTGGGTTAACTCTTCTGGTGAGATGCCCTCCATAGGCTTCATCAAATTGAGCGTGGCACCCCCCTTTAAGCTTATGT
>QMQS01000129.1 GCA_003650585.1 Candidatus Woesearchaeota archaeon | reverse complement strand
TAACCGCACCTTAGTGGGCTTGAGAAAAGGTTTTTATTTCTCTTTAGATTAATTCCTGTTAATGGTAAAATCTCGCAAGCCGAAGCATGGTGATGTTCTCAAGAGAGTAGAGCACCTGTTTGATGAGGCAGATATGGTGTTTGCAAAAGACAAGCAGCTTGCTAACCGCTATATTGCACTTGCCAGGCGGCTGGCAATGAGGGTTAATTTGAGGTTGCCCAGTCATTTAAAGCGAAGGTACTGCAAGTTCTGTTATTCCTATTTGAAGCCAGGCATAAACTTAACAGTGAGGTTAAACAATGGCAAACTTGTGTACTACTGCCACGAATGCAAGCACCATTTCAGGATGCCCCTGCACAACAAATGATGCCCAAGTTTTTATATTACACCTGGTTTTCTTGTTGCTATGGAATTGGATTTGGAGCTCGATAAAGCAATAAAACTGGTCAAAAAGCATAGAGCCAAGAGGGTCATGCTACAACTCCCTGACGGGCTCAAGCCCAGAGCCAAGGAGATAGCTGATGCCATTGAGTCAAACACAGGCGCAAGAGTGCTTATCTGGGGTGGCTCTTGCTTTGGTGCGTGTGACATTCCACAAGGCCTAAATGTTTTGAACATTGACCTGCTAATCCAGTTTGGGCATGCCCCACTAAAATGCTAAACAACATTAAGATTGGGTTTTTGCTGAAATCTCCAGTGCTGAGCAAGTTACAACCACCCATTACTAAAGCAACCAAAATTCTGGCAGATGCACTTCGCTCAAGGGGCACGATTATAATACGCCACCATGGGGATTGTGATGGCTACTGTGGCGGGATGGCTATAGAAGAGGGACTGCTCCAGCTTGCCCGTTCATTCGGGCTTAGGAATGAATGGCAGTTAATACAGAGACATGCTATGAGGTCTCCACAGTATGACATAGAATACGCCTCTAGTGACATTAACACTATGAACAAGTTTGGCAACAAAAAGGGTTTGGTGGTGCTGGTTGATACAGGAAGCACAGAGGATGCAGAGCCTGGGTTGGCACTACTGAAACAATACAATATTGATACAATTATTGTTGACCACCATCCATGCCCTCTTAAGAAAGAATCTATGCAGGGAAGCAAGCTAAGAACCATACACCTCAACCCATACTTGGTTGGCTTTGACTCTAGGTTTACTGCTGGGATGCTTGGGGTTGAGGTTGCCCGTGCGCTCTATCCATTGCTGAGAAACCAGGCTTTTCTGGCAGCCCTGTCTGGAATTGGGGACAAGGTTGATGGCACACCATTAAACGGGTATTTGAGATTGGCAAATTCAATGGGCTACACCAAGGATTACATTTGGCGGGCATATGTGGCACTTGATTACCTGCTTTACCTCAGAAGAGAACCCAGTGTGATTGTTAGGGACCTGTTGCTGGGTTCTCGTGAAAGCCAAGACTCACTTATTGGGAGGATTTATCCAATCTCCCAGGAGAGGAGAGAGAAGCGAATTGCTGCAATGAAGCGCTTGCTCAGGTTACGCAAATTTGGGGGCAGGTTGCTGGCTCAGATAGAGCTTGGGGAGCTGTTTGAGGGCTACAGTTATCCGCCACCAGGGCGTTCAATAGGGCTGCTTTACGAGGAGCTGTGCAAGCAACACAACAACCCTGTTGTAATGGGGATTGGCAGCAATTACATCATATTTAGGGGGAAACTGCCGCAAGAGCTTAGCATAGAAACTCTGATAGCAAGCTTGAGGGAGAGGTTGCCTGATGTGGAGATATCTGGTGGAGGGCATGAGGTCGCTGGCACACTATGGTTTTTGCCAGCAGATAAGGGTTTGGTTTTAGAGCTAGTGGATGATTTGTTTGGGTTTAAAAAATAAAAAGGTTTTTATATATAGTATGCAAAATAATGGTTATGGAGTTGATTCGGTACCTGTTGCTGGCATTGCTCGTCTCCTTGGGCACGTTCATTGGTTATGTCATCTCATTCTATACGAAAGACGAGCTTAAGCGAGGCACTGGATATGTGGAGCTGGCCCAGAAGTTGCTCATAGTTGTGCTGGCTGTATGCCTTCTTTATTGGGGGCTTTACCCATTTGCTGTGTCTGTAATACTAATTGCCATTGTGGTTTTCTACTTTTTGCAAAGCAACCTTATCTATTTCACATTCGGAGTCTTATTCTTTGTGGTCTCTTTTTATCAATTTGCCACAGATTGTTTGGCGTTTCTTATATGCCTGTTCTTCATTCTTGCAGGGCTGTTGATGTACAAAGAGGAGGTTAAGAGGGTCTTCTATGCCTGGGGCTCTTTTCTGCTTACAGCAATCGTGCTAAGAATAATTTGGCAGTTGGCTGCTTAGCCCAGCACAAAGTACACAAGATAACTGCTTAAAGCGCCAAGTATTCCGCCAAAGAGAACCTGGAGCGGTGTGTGACCTAGCTTTGTTCTAAACTTTGTGCGGTGAAAGCCATTCATTGCTGTTGCGAGCTTACCGACAGAGTTACGAAGATAGATAGCATCAGAAACAACAATCGCCAAAAGAACAATGCTCAGAGCGAACAATGGCGTGAGCCCCTCTGTGAGGTAAATGCTCATTGGTAATGCTGAGACAGTGGCAGTGTGCGAGCTTGGAAAGCCCCCAGGAGCAAGCACATTCTTTAATCTCCACTCCCTTCTCAGCATATCTGTTATGTTCTTTATCCCTTGGGAGAGCGCGTATGCCAACACGCATGAGATGAGCACAATCACTCCATTCTCTAAACCCATATATTTTGGCAAACAAAAAAAGTATTTAAACCTTTGGAACACACTTTGCATAATGTTCACACAGTTGTATGG
>QMQS01000128.1 GCA_003650585.1 Candidatus Woesearchaeota archaeon | reverse complement strand
TTAATATACTTTTTCGAAATATTTATATATGAGTATATCATTTTAAACCTTAATATACAAATCTGGCAATTAAGAAATTAATATAAAAATAAAGTAATTGGTTTACAAAAACCAGAAACAAGAGGTGAGCACGAAATGAAAAGGGAAATGTTGTTTGCGATTCTGGGCATTCTGCTCTTTGGTGGTCTTGTTGCCTTTGTTGCAGGAACTGCCAACTATCCCAACCCTGCTCGTACTCTTACTGTGGTTAACACAGAAAGGGTTGATAATTATACTGTCATTACCGAGACAGCCGAGGCAGGTAACATTACTACGATGAACATCACAGGTTGGACCCAAACAATGACATGGGCTGGCTTTGTGGGAAATGTAACAGGTAGGATTGTATTGGATGATTTTGACAACAACTCACTGTACGATTGGCGAATAGCTGAGCCTCAGGGTGAGGTTTATGCTAGCAATGATACAGTTGATTGGGCCAAAATAAAGTGCTTTAACTTTACTGCAAACGGCTCGGTTGAGATTAACTTGACTTTATATGAATCAGACCTCGGCTTACAGCCTACAGACTACGATGGTGTTGATGAGACCTTCAATGCCACTGATCATCCAACTTTTTGGGCAGGCACAACCACTCTAACCGGTTGTCCCACAACCAATCTGTACCAAAACGATGCCCCACAGAACACCTATTGGTGGGAGGTTTTGCTCACTGACGAGACAAATGTTGTGTATGCAGCGATAATAGAAGACGACACAGCCAACAGCAGAGGAAATGTAATCGGCTTTGATGGTAAGTACTATGATTACCAGATAATAGTGGGCGAGAATGGTCATAACGGTGACGACTACAAATGGGAGTACTACTTTTATGTGGAATTGGAGTAAAACCACTCCATTTTATTTTTGAATTTGGGTATGGTGAAAATGAAAGGAAGTATATTTTCTGACCTGCTGGGAAAGAACATCAAAGCCCCATTTAGGGATGGGAAACACATAAAGGTGGCTCGAGGCAGGCTAGAGGCCGTCAAAGACGGATTCATAAAGGTGCGAGGAGAAAGAGGTGTGATACTGATTAACCAAGCCAATATCGAGAAGATAACATGCCTCGATTAGAGGTATGGAGAGATAGAGAAATGGTATGGGAGAATGTCAACAAACAAAAATTTAACTAAAATAAGAAGCCAGTTGCTCAGTGCTCTGGTACTCTGTCTTATTGTGGGTTTTGGATTTCTAATGTTCACATCTGCAGATCCAGTGGGACCCAGGTTAATCTACAATGCCACAGAGCAACCAGGCATGACAACCTCGCCTAGATTGCTTAATCACACCAAAGGCAGAATTACCACTGTGCGTTTCAATGTTACCCAACCAAATGAGGATTGGAAGGGTTATGTGGGAAATGTGACTGGTAAGCTCACATTGGATGATGCACAGAATTATACCCTCTTCGACTGGACATTCACAACAACTGAGGGTGAGGTTTACGCCACTAGAGGTAATCAGGTCTCCTGGACAAGCATTGTTTGTGCGAATGCCACCCATGTTGCAGCAGAGGATACTGCTTTGAACCATGTGGCGAGCCAGTCTGACCAGATAAACGAGACATTTGCAAACACAACCCATCCAGACTTCTACACAGGTGACACCTATTTTGCTGCCAATGAATGTAATTTCACTTTGTATACTTATGTGAATGATTCTGCATCCAGCACTGATTTTTCAGAGGTTTTGCTATACGATACAACAAACTCAAACCTTATTTACACTGCGATTATATCTGACTCAACCAAGGGTTTTGATAACAAATACTATGATTTCCAGATGATAGTTTCAGAGGACTCTAGCTTGCAAACCAATATTGGATATTACTTTTATGTGGAGGTAGGATAAACCGATAAAATGCAGTCCAAAACCATAACCAAGGGGTTGCCTTGGAAACAGGCTCTTATAGCTGGATTTGTAATCTCATTAGTGGCAATTATGCTTAACCTCATTTACATAAACACAACTGCAAGCACTTACAATGACAACACCTCTCTCTTAACCAAATTGAATGTTTCTAACAAAGCACCGGCGGTTTATGGGGTGATACTCCACGATAACAACTCTCAGACCAATATGATCCTTGAGCAAGGGACATACCATACAATAATATGCAATGCGACTGTGAATGACACAAATGGTTATGGGGATATTACCACTGTGAATGCTACCATTTACAAATACCCTGAGTATGGTCCAAACTCCTCTCAAGATAACAACTACAAGTACTCTAATGCTTCGTGCAGACAGTATGCAACATCTGGGGTTATTACTGCTTACTACACCTGTAAGTTTAATGTTTGGTACTATGCTTATAATGGCACTTGGAGGTGTAATGTGACTGCAATAGATAACTCCTCAGCCACCAATAGCTCTTATGACGATAGCATAATTGATCCATTGTTTGCAATCAATCTTAGTACCACAGAGATAGACTTTGGTGAGTTGGAGCCAGGTCAATCCTCAAGTGATCAGGAGGTGAATGTAACCAACTTTGGTAATATGAACCTAACCATAGCAGTAAAGGGCTATGGGGTTACAGAAGGTGATGGCTGGGCGATGAACTGCACAGTAGGCAACATCTCAATTGGTTATGAGCGTTATGCATTGGACCCAGGAATTGCTTGGGATAGCATGACCCAGCTGACAAGTTCTTTCACCAACATTGCAGGGCTCACAGTGTATCAGCGTGTTGATGACAATGACAACGCAATGATTAACTCAACAAACTCGACCTATTGGAAGATAAAGGCACCTTTTGGTACCAAAGGACAGTGCAACGGCACCCTGGTCTTCTCTGCAG
>QMQS01000127.1 GCA_003650585.1 Candidatus Woesearchaeota archaeon | reverse complement strand
TGTGGGGGCCTAGTGTGAGATATAAAACTGTGGAGTTTGCAGTGCAAGAGATTGTTGCATTTCATAAGAAATTCCCTAGAAAGATAATCCACATCTCAGATAGCAATTTCCCACCCTCAAAGAAATACCTAAGAGAGTTCTTAAACAAGCTCAACTCCCTTAAACTGAGAGTTAAACTCAGTATCAACACCAGAGCAGATATCCTAAACAAGTACTCAATCAGCGAACTTAGGCACATGGTGAGGTGTGGCTTCATAGAATTTCTCGTTGGGGTAGAGAGTGCCTCTGACCAGATTCTTAAAAAGATGAATAAAGGCGAAACCTACGAAGAGATTGCTTCGGCACTTCGAAAATTGAAGAAGGCAGATGCCCCTATAGTAAAAACTTATTGGATGCTTGGGTTTCCAGGAGAAACCAAAGAGACTCTAGAACAGAGCCAAGAAGCCCTGCGAGAATTGCTCGAACAGGATCTAACCGACTATGCAATCATCAAACTATTTTTGCCATACCCTGGCACACCCCCATTCCAAGAGCCAGAACGCTTCGATATCCATATAGAAAAAAACCATTGGTGGAAATATGAAAGGTTTAGTTTCCCTCCACCGTATCAATTAGGTAGTGTAAGTATGGATACATTACTGGACCATTTAATTGCAATGAATTATGAGCAATTGTTACACCTTGGTCAAAAATTAAAAATAGGAGAATCTGTTCTTGGAGAGTTAATATCCAAGGGGTTGAAAGATGAAAAGAGAAGAGAAGCTAAGGCAAACAATTGAATCCATAAAAAAAGACTTTGTTAAGTTTATTGAATCCAACCCTCTGCTTTCTGATTTTGTGTCAATCTTTGTTGTGGGCTCCTTTATCGGCAAGGATTACAAAATAGACAAGGTGAATGACTTAGATTTGCGAGTAATCTTCAAAAAGGTGACATATGAGAAGGCAGAATTGTTAAAAATATTTCTTGAAGAGTGTAAGAGAAATTATTCATCCAAGATAGTGGACATATGTTATAGCACTGTTGTGGGAATAGCAAAGCCACCATATAATCCCAATAAGGTAACTATCCTCATTCATCTAATCTATTTTGATATGAGGGAATTCCAAAGGCTGCCAAAAATCCATACAAACACCTATATCAAATTTCATGAGCTCTTAAAGGGTAAAGAGTTAAGGGAACTAAAGAGCATTGAGCTTACGATAGATAACGTGATAAATGACTTTGAGGGGCTAAAACACTGCATCGAGATGCTCAAGACAAACAAATTGAAGTATTTTGAATGGGAGAGAGTGGACTCAAACTTCACGCTCCTCCAAAAAGAGAGAGACATTAAGGAAGAAGAGCTACTCGAATGTATTAAGTATGCACTGTTTAAACCCATAATTAACTTTCTGAACCTAAAAAGAACAGAGACAAATGATATAGAGAAGACCTACAACCTTATTTTGAGTAGCAAGAGATTCTATGACTTCCCATATAAGGATGTCCTGATAGAGTTCAAGAGGGTTGCTTTAGAGAATGCCCCATTCGAGAGAGTCAAACAACTACGAGATAAATCAATAAAATTCTTAATTGAACTCGAAAAATATATAAGGAATTTTGAACTAAGGGAGATTATGTACGAAGTAGAAGTGGTTGGAATAGTCCCTGACTTGAATGCTGTTAAGAAAAATCTGTTGAACACCAAGCACATTTTCATCAAAAGGGAGAAGCAAGTAGCGATATTTCTTGTGAAAGAGGGGTTCAAAGGGGTAGTAAGATTAACGGTGTCACCCGAGAGTGTTATTCTAAGCTATAAAGGTGGCGGGTTTGGTGAGATTCGCGAAGAGATTGAATCTGAGGTTAAGGACTACAAAGCAATATATAGATTGTTCATAAAGCTTGGGTTTAAGGTAGATACACATTTTTTTAGAACAAGGGAATATTTCACCAATTCTGCTCAAAACCTCACCATAGTATTAGATGAGACCATTGGCTCACCCAAACTCGTTGAAATTGAAAGAGTGATAGAGGACGACAAACAAAAAGAAAAGGTCCTAAAAGAACTGAAAGAGTATGCATTAAAATTCCTAAAGATTAAGGAGCTTGTTTCAAGAGAGGAGTTCAATGAAATGCTGGCTCAGTATAAATCAAAAACCAAGAGCCAAGAGGTAGATTTTGAAAGAATAGACCATTATCTTCAGTCATAATTGTGGAGTATGACGCGTGGTGGTTCTTTCTCAAAAATATTTAGATACATAGGGCTGCTTTGATAGTCTGTGAACCATATACCCTCAGCACCTCCACAGAGCCCATACACAAACTCATAGTAACCTGGAAATCCATACACCATATCCCTAACCCGACACATCTCCCTCATAAAACCCTTCGGCTCACCTTTTGTGAATACCCTCTCAATAAACACCCCATAAGCAATCCTTTTTGGGTCGGCGCCACCAGAAGTGAGAGACCTCACATCTGTAACTCCCTCACCGAAGTATATCTCAACCAGGGTTTCAAGATTGGAATGGACCACTGTACCAACAAAGCTATCCACCACACCCACAACCTGTTGAATCAAATTGATAGTGTAGCTATCTCTATCTTCGAGTTTACTCATAAACTCATATAAATCCTCTAATGTGACAATATTAAATGCACCCCTTCTAGGTAGTCTTGGGTCCATAGGAGAAGCAATAATTAAGAAAGGACCCTCATCGTTTATGAACTCCTCCAATTCCTTAGCTTTCTCATTAAAGAGATAGCGACTACCAAAAGTTCTTATCTTAACAACAGGCAATCCTATTGACTTCATAAAAGTATAAGCAGCTGCTTTTGAATTAGAGGGGATAGATTCCCCCAACCCTACTAACCATTCACACATATGATGATACACCATGTTTATTG
>QMQS01000126.1 GCA_003650585.1 Candidatus Woesearchaeota archaeon | reverse complement strand
TCCTCTGCCAACTCCAAGTTACTTAATAGTTCTCCCAACCTCTGGCACTGTGCTTGCTTAACCTCAAACATGTTTGTTTATGAGTGGTGCTTGTTTAAAATCTTTATGCCTGAGTGGTAAAAATATTCTTGTGTGTAGCCAAAGATTTAAATACTTAAATTTTGTTTAAAATTTAGTAAAGGTGATGCTCTATGAACAAAAAGGGCTTGTTTGGGTTAATGGGCTACGGGACTTCAAGTAATATAAGGACCATTGGTATAGTGTTTGCTTTTGTTTTGCTAATAGTTGGCTTGGTACCACTGCTAAATCGCTTTAATGTGATAAACTTTCAGATTCCAGACATACCAAGCATGATACTCAATGTTATAATCGTAATCGGAGGGTTACTATTGCTGATAGAATCATTTAGGCGTTAATCTTTACCTTTGTGCCAATTGCTTGCCCTGGCATCCCACGCTCAAACACTACCCTCAATGCCCCTTTGTTCCCATGAGGGGCAGCAATTGTGCCAGGAATTGTTTTCTTTCCTGGAGATTTCCACTCAACCACCTTACCAACCAATCTCTGTGCCTCTTCTCTGGAATTAATCCCTGCAACGCACACAATCATCTGGTTGTGGGATGTGCGATGCCTTCCCCTCCTGAAGTTCTTTATTACACCCTCCATATGCCCCAGTGGGTTGGCTTATGTTTAAAAAGATTTCTGTTGATTTCTTGTAAAGAAAATGTAAATCAATAAGCCAATTAAAACAACACTCAAAGCAACCAACCAACCCACACAACTGTTGAGTTTGGGCTCTCTGTAAGGTTCCACGCTCCATTCTGGGAAAATACCCTTCCCAACTTTTCCATGATACTCTGGCAACCTTTCAGGGAAGTTCATCTCTTCTTGAGTAAATCTGTAAACACCATCCACCATCCTACCAGTATTAAACTCCCACACGATTTTGCCCTCTCTCGTAACCTCAAATATTCTACCAGTGCATGTCTCTGTGATAAGGGTATTTCCATTTGGGAGGCGTTGGACAAAACCACCAATCGGGCTTTCAAAATCAATCCCTGGTAACAATCCTGGGGTCTTTGTTTTGTATTCCCACACAACCTTACCTATTCTTGGATTAACTTCAACAACTCTGGAATAGCTCTTTTGTTCTAAGGAAGATTTATCTGGCCTGTGCAGCCCATTATCAAACACAAGTATGTTCCCATTGTCTAAAACTTGCGGGTCGTGCTGATAGCTAATCTCTCCATTACCCCACTCCCAAACAACCTCCTTTGTGGCTTTGTCCACTACAATTAAAGTGCTCGGTCTCCTCAGGCTTATCAAAACGCTTTCCCTCCCGTTGAACGGGTTGCCTTGAGGCAAATAATACACAACATTAACATTAGGCCAGTGGTTCCTGTTACCATTGTTGTTGAGGGGATATTTGCTAATATTCAAATCCTCCCAAGCCCTCCATTCCCACTTAACAGTACCATTCCTATCAAATATTCTCACATAATCAGTGTATATGGTATTGTTCTCTGCCTCAGTACCAGGCAACCCTCCAATCACCTTGTCGTGGAGGTAATCGGGCAATTTGGTCCAGAATATTGCCATTATGTCTCCATTTGGCAGAACCTTGAATGGATGGTGTAAATGCTCGTTTGTGTAGTTCCAAACCACTCTATTGTCCCAGTCACGCTCAACAATTGCATACTCGTCTCCCTGCACCTTGGCTTTAGGGCGTGGGTTAAGAAGGGGTGTGAGTATATGCCCATTTTTCAATAATACTATCTGTAGGGTATTGCCCAGGTTTTCCCATTTGTGAACCACATTTCCATACATATCAATCATATACATAGTGTTACTCTTCTCATTTGGATATTTTACTGAGAATGTGGTGTAACCATTGTAAGCAAGGGTCTTATTATAGATGGTCACACCCAAAGGGTACACACTTGGATAAGCCCCTGTCAGTTGAATAAGTATGAAAAGCAAACCAATACAAGCAATTATCTTTTTCATCATTTTGCCCTCACCAATATCCAGCTTTTCTTACCTCTTCCCACCTCTCTAGGACCATTTTGTTGGTTTTAATGTTATTTGTGGTGTTAATTGGCTGCCCCAATAAATACCTCTTTAGATCCTCGATGTATGTCTTATTTCCAGCCAAACTCAAATGGTCTCCACTCTTATATTCGACACAAGCAACTGTTTTATTCAGAGAGATGAGCTTCTCACAGAGTATTTTGGCCGGTTCAGTAGCCACCTTTGTATCCCCTTGGGTTACCATAACCAAAACCTTGGGCTTTAGATTGCTAAGTTGTGTGTTATTCGCCAAAGAGTAAACCATGTCATACAAGGAGGCATCATCAAATGGGGCACCGAAACCAATGAGGATGAGTGAGTTCACTGGGGAGGTTATGTGCTCTGATAGAGTGGCCCACGAACCAAGACAAAACCCAGCTATGTTGATGTTTGATTTGTCCACCTCATTTGAGTTCAAAGCCTTTGCAAGCAACAACCTGCTGATTGCCATTGCCTCTTTGTAGTTGTGGAATGCTGTCTCTGGTCTCCACAAAGAGCGCTCGGGTATCCATACCAGAAACCCTGCTTTGGCTAGCTCTTTGGCAAGCTTTCTTAGCTCAAAGGGCTCCAGGGTTAGGTAACCCCCGCCATGGTTATAGATGATTAAAGGGTACTGGGCTTGATGCAATTTGGGTTTTTCAACAATCACATGATATGTTTTGTTGTTATAACTTATGGAAAAATCTTCAGAGCAACCCGTAAATATCAAACAGATTATAACAAGGGTGAAAAGCAACTGCCTCATTAACCCTACTTTGATTGGGTTTGTTAATAAAATTTTTGGATTGAGTTAGTTGGGAAACAAACGAGGGCTAACCCACCCTTAGAATGAG
>QMQS01000125.1 GCA_003650585.1 Candidatus Woesearchaeota archaeon | reverse complement strand
CCTTGAACAACTCCCAAAGCAAGAGAGATTGCGACGGGCAAGAGAGATAATGAAGCGAGAGCATTTAATACTCCAGCAGGAGAAGGCAATGCTCGATGAAATAAGGGGAAGGTTGAGGAGTGTCGTGAACAAGGTGAGGGCTCAACTCAACGAGATAGAACGCATAGAGAGGAACCTCTAACAATTACCTCTTAAGTGATTAAAAATATTTTTATAGTATTTATGGCTAGGGTAAGCTATGGTTAAGAGAGTTGAGATTATGCTCAGTGATAAACTCTACAAACAACTTTCTAAAATAGCAAGGCAGAGATATCTCACTTTGAATACTTTAATCGTAAACCTCTTGTCTGAGCAGATTCTCAGTTCCTCTAAAGAACCAGCCGAGTTTGAGGATGCATTCTCTGGGTGATAACAATGAACGAGATTTTCCTGTGTGCTTTGCTTGGTGGGCTGGGTGGCATGACAAGGGGTGTGCTGGGGCTCTTCAAGGCAATGGCAAGAAAGAGGAGGATTATCTGGGAGTATTGGGCAGTCACAGTGCTCATAGCAATGATTGTTGGCACATTCACTGGAATCATATTCTCCTTTGATTTCAGATTGGCACTACTGGCTGGGTATGCTGGTACAGACATACTAGAGGGTGTTTACAAGGCCTTCTCAGTAGAGAAGGTGTTTGTAACTAGGAAAGCTAACTAAGCAAGAAAGCAGGTAACCAGAAACATGGAACCACTTGTAATAATTACCATTTGTCTTGCATTGGCACTCTTAATGGCAGAGATTTTCAATCATTTTAAGGTCTCGATTGTTATTGGATTTATTCTCGCTGGAGTAATACTTAGGATACCACAACTCAACTCTATACTGGTAGATAGTGGGGGCATGGATTATATTGGCTTTCTCTCTAACTTAGGGATTATCTTTTTGCTGTTTATAACTGGGTTGGAGATTAATATATTTGAGTTAAGGGCGTCTAAAAAAGAGGAGGGCCTGATTGCTTTCTTCTCAGCAGTATTACCATTTGCTTTGGGTTTTCTCACAATGAAACTCCTGGGCTTTAGCAACCTAATGGCATTTGTTGTGGGGGCTTCTATCTCTGTTACATCAGAGGGCACTAAAGCAGTAATACTCATGGAGTTTAACAAACTCAAAAGCAAACTTGGCACAATTATGCTTGGGGCAGGGATACTTGATGACTTCTTTGAGATTGGGTTTTTGTCTGCCTTGATAATATTCACCCACACAGGGATTGGTTCAGAGACTGCTATTAGAGAACTCCAAGCACTGCCCATTAAAATACTCCTCTTTATAATGATAATTGTGCTTTTGTTCAAACTCGTTTTGCCACGGCTGGTCAAGCATGCCTTTGCCAGGCACTCCCAACTCACCACACTCAGCTTTATTATTGTCTTCTTCTTGATTATGGCTTCACTCTCATTGTATTTTGGACTTGGGCCAATAATAGGTGCCTTTATTGCAGGGGTGCTTGTCCAGATGCTTATCCATAACAAGAGGCTAAAGGAGAGGATAGTGCGCGAGATTAAGGATTTTGCTTATGCTGTAATAATACCCTTCTTCTTTATACAGATTGGATTGAATTTCAACCCTGAAGCCATTCTCAAAACCCCTGTTTTCTTTCTAATCTTACTAATCGTTGCTGTAATAGGTAAACTATTTGGTAGTCTCATGGTTAAGCCATTCTCAAAACTCAGATATCTACAACTCTATTTAATAGGTTGGGGCATGAACTCTCGAGGGGCAGTTGGATTGGTGATTGCAGAGATGGCAAGGTCTAGCGGCATAATCTCCATCCCTGTTTATTCCACACTCGTGTTGGTTGCCACAATCACTACCCTGGTGTTCCCATTTGTGTTGAGGTATTACTTAACCAGGTATCCAGATATAATGGATGCCTAGCAGCTAGAATACTCAGTTGTGTGTTACAGGCGTGAATTCCTTAACGAATTCAATTGCCTTATCAATTGCTCTCGCTTGGTGTATTGCGTCAACCATATCTGTAGTGTACATTGCACTAAGCCCTGAAGCTGTACAGATGAGTGACACAGAAATGGGATTGATTACTTTTATACCTGTGTGTAATAAGTCAAGCACCAATTGCCCAAACCCGAGCAACGCTGCACCAGTAGCCACACCACCCAACAGGTTTCTGGTTAGCACATACCCAATCCCCTTTCTTAATGAATGATAGCTAGGGATTAAAGTGCTCAGTAGTTCAACCTTTTGGTTGTGCTGTCTGTAACCACGCATCCTTGGGTAGAGGGCACCCCACCAGGGACCAAGCCCAAGGGAAACAGCATGGGCATACTCTTCAATACTCCCAATGCCGTGCCAACTCTCACACACGAGTCGATTATCAAGGTGGTTTAACACCAGCCCCTCAATCCTCTCCACCAAATCCTCTAAGGTACCATCTTCTAAAGTAGCCAATTGCACCCAGTACTCATTGTGCCAGGGTTGGAGTTGTTTATCAATGCCCTGATCCAACAAACCCTGTTGATGATTAACAAGAGCTATATACTTTGTTGCTGTGGCCTTAATCTCAGAGTAAAGGGGTCTGGCGTGCATAAAACCCAAAAAATATTGTGTAATATTTAAATCTTTGCCACTTTAAAGAGATTAATCATATGGCAAAACTTTTTATATTCATATACTTAAGGTGGCTCCAATGAACACGCTTAGGTTCTTGTTGAAACTCCCTGTTTATGAAGCATTTAAGTTTTTTGAATTGCCCGTAGTGCCTATGCCCCTAGCGTATGTTTACTTTCTCACAACAAGATGCAACTCCAAATGCATCAACTGCAATCTGTGGAAAACAAAACCAAACCCAGAACTGAACACAAACCAATGGCTAAAGATTATAGAGGGCATTGGTAGCACACCCGTTTGG
>QMQS01000124.1 GCA_003650585.1 Candidatus Woesearchaeota archaeon | reverse complement strand
GCCCATGAGACATCGCTCTGGAAAAATCTTTTCAAGGGAACTTCCTTAGAGAGTAGGTTGATGCTGGTGCGTTTGGCACAACTCAAAAGACCTTACCCAATTCTCTTTGGTCTTTTGTCTAATGGGACATTGGAGGAAACCCAGCTGCTGGGGTATTACGAGGGAGTTAACCAGAACTCACACAATGCAATGCTCTATGATTCAGCATTGAGCGCCTCCCAATTTGACAACCAAGAACTTGTGCTTAGTGTGTTAACCCAAACTATAATCTGTTCAGTCCAGGTTGCAAGTTTAGATGAGGGCAAACTATGGGGTTACTTTGGGGCTTACCAATTTCCGCTTGACTTGGGTTACTTTAAAATCAAAGCAAACGGTTACGGGTTTGTGCATGGAGTGTCTGAGTGTGGCTTTATAGTTACCAGGGCTGTCTCAGCTGGCGAGGTTGAGCCACTTATGGGATGGTTCGAGGAATTGGCAAGAAAACCAGAGAACCCCTTTGTTGAGTATCGAAGAGAGATTTTGAAGCAGTTGGGAGGAATGGTTAGAAGATGAGAAGTGCGGGTGAGTTGAGGCAAAGGCTGAGGGCGATTGATGGAAAGGGTTACAAGGCATATAAGGAGCTAAAAGGGAACTATGATTTTGAATGGTTTGAGCTTTTTATTGACCATGTTCAGGGTGACCCATTTGCTACACCGAGTAGGATTAGGGTTAGGGTGCCTCAGAAAACAGCAGGGTTTCCCAGTTACACATTCAAGAATAAAATAAGAGAGATTGCCCTGAGAGATTTTCTGGCAAGGTGTTTTTGCTTGTCTGCTAAAGGGATTGCAAAAGGGAGGCGTGGCACTGGCAAGAGCGGGCTCATTGCAATGGAAGAGCCAGGGCAAGAAATACTTGAAAGGAGTTCTGTTTTTGTTTGCGAGTCTTATGTGGAAGCGAGGTTTGTAATGGGGTTGCCTGCATTTGGTAGACGAATAGCCGGCAGAGAGGCAGAGGAAATGTTCTTCAACGAATTACCAAGGATAATAAAAGACTCCCTTTTGTTTGCTAATCTAGACGAGGACAAACTCACCCAGCATATTGAAACAAGTGAGGATGCCCACTTTCTAAGAAACAAACTTCAAGAGCTCAACTTAGTGGCATTTGTGGCAGATGGAGCCATACTCCCTAGGGCGAGTGGGGTTGATGATAGGCCAAGAACAAGGGGCAGGGTTGTGGCTTTTACCTCTCCAGAATCCCTGCGGGTTGGCATTGAACTTCCCAACAGGGGAAGGATAACTGGTATGGGCATACCCCAGGGTATAACACTGATTGTGGGTGGTGGCTACCATGGCAAGTCCACCCTACTAAATGCCATACAATATGGTGTCTACAACCACATTCCAGGGGATGGGAGGGAGTTTGTTGTGACAGACCCCTCTGCAGTTAAGATTAGGGCAGAGGATGGGAGGAGGGTTGCTGGGGTTGACATATCCCCTTTTATCAACAACTTACCGTTTGATCAGGACACAACCTTCTTCTCAACAGAGAATGCATCTGGAAGCACCTCACAGGCCGCAAACATCATTGAGGGGCTTGAGGCAGGAACAAAGCTGTTGCTGATTGACGAGGATACCTCTGCCACAAATTTTATGATAAGGGACCATAGGATGCAGGAATTAGTACCCAAATCAGAGGAGCCAATCACACCATTTATTGACAAAGCCAGGTTACTGGTAAAGGATTATGGTGTTTCCACAATACTTGTGATAGGTGGCTCAGGTGATTATTTTGATATTGCAGACACTGTAATATGTATGGTGGAGTATCTACCGAGAGACCTTACCAACAAAGCAAAGGGGATAGCAAACAAGTATAGGAGTGAGCGCAAGTCGGAGGGCGGCAAAACCTTTGGTAACATAACGCCCAGGATACCTCTCCCTGAGAGTATCAACCCTGTCAGGGGCAAGAAAGCCAAGATAGCAGTAAAGGGCTTATCCACTATTATTCTTGGGAGGTATACAATCGACCTTAGTGCAGTTGAGCAATTGGTGGATGTTGCCCAAACTCGGGCAATTGGCAAAGCAATTCTTCTTGCCAAAAGCTTTATGAATGGTAAAACCCCACTTAATAAGGTTTTAGAAAAGGTTGAGTCAAACCTAAGGGAGCATGGGCTTGATGCTCTGAGCCCCAAACCAGTAGGGGATTTTGCTAGATTCAGACGCTTGGAGTTGGCTGCAGCCATAAACCGTTTGCGCTCACTCAAGGTTATACAGAACAAAAGTGATTGAGATGTTGGCTCAAAAATTCATAAGGCACGAATCTTTAAAACACGCATTTGTTAAATTCTTGCTAATTGTAGCTCTGGTTTTGATATATGGAGTAATTACAGTAATTAAGTACGGGTTGAGGGACGGCATTTTTGTCAGTCTGCTTACATGGTCCTTTTTTGTTTTCTGTACACCCATAGCCGATGCTGGATTCCTATTGGATTTTCCCCTACGGATAATAACTGGCATAAGAATGATATATTCTGAGATAGTTGTCTGGGTGATTGCACTTCTAATAAATATCTCAGCCTTTGCCACCAACCCAAGTATATACGAGAAAACCCTTATCCTCTCCTTATTCAAGCACATCATCACCCAGCCCTTTCCCTTTTGGGGCATAATTGTGTTGTCTGGTGCTGGCACATTCTTGTCAGTGTACTTTGGAGATGAGGTGGTTGATATTGTTAGTAATCATAGAAAGAGAAGACCCAAGTATGAGAGGCATGCAAGCAAATACAGATTGATTGTGTTTGCCTTTATTATTGCCTTAATAATCGTGTTGTACGACTTCTTACTGAACAAATTGGGCATAAAATTGCCTCTGGTATGAATACCGGTTGTAGAGAGTAACACCGAAAGTTTTTTATATCTTTTAATATATTTTAAAAAACTTAAATG
>QMQS01000123.1 GCA_003650585.1 Candidatus Woesearchaeota archaeon | reverse complement strand
GGGTGCTGGTCCCATCTATCCTCATAATCAGCCAGAAGGAAGCCCTCGGTTTCAATCTGCAACCTTCCCTTATTCATTTTTACTTTGTGCTTGTCTATCTCTACAGTGACCTCCTTGCAATTATAAATCCTTATGTGAAGCCGAATAACATTCTTGAGGTAGTCTGTCATCTTTTTCCATGGCTCTAATAAGAGCTCCACATACTTACCCTCTTTTGTTACTATCTCTTCATTCTTAACCTCATTCTTGTCATAACCCTTATCTTTGAACCATTGATCTATTGTCGTGTATAACTCATGCACACTGAACAAACCTTCAAAATTGAGGGTTTCTTTCTTTACCACAAAATATATCTCAGCCATCTTCAGTAAGCACCCCCATGTGCTTCCATCTTTAGGAAGTCCTTGACCTTCTTCTGGAGGTCGTAAAGTTCATAATACAAAGCGTCTGCGTCCACCGAATCGATTTCCTTTCTGAGTATGTACCTATTGAGTATGTTCTGGAGCACCATTGTAAGTTTTGAGGTTCTCCAGCGGTTCCAACCGAAATAGTTTGCGTAGCCAGTTTCCACATAGCAAGAGAATCTAATCGTCATTCTCACTTCCATCATCTTGACTATCTTGTCTCCCTTCATCACTTCCACATCTCGATTCTTAAACATGTGGAAATGTACCTTCACCCTGTCCCTTTTGTAACCTGTTTTCTTTCTCCTACAATCAAGCACAACCTCAATCTCTGGGGGTTTGTATTTATGGGTTGTTTCATAAACCTGAAATTTTCTGTATCTCAACCATTTGCACACCATGTTGTAGAGGGCATCAAAGTCAACCACGCCCTTGAATCTCACCATAAAAGTGGGTGCATCAAACTTATCGAGAACTCTTGGTAGGCTAGTATCAGGAGGGGGAACCACAACTTCAGTCATACCTTTATCTCAATTAGTGCACTATTTAAAATTTTCGTATTTTCTGGCGACACTTTCTACAAACAAGCATGCCATTCACATCCAATAAGACACTAGACTCTTTGCCGCACATATTGCAGGTTCCGGAGGCGACCCTTTCCCCTAGTGGCTTCTCTTCTTCCTCTCGTAGTTCCCATCTGTCAACAAGAATATCAAAGAGTTCTGGCTGGATTTTGAGAATGTCTTTGATAGTTATGAACCCCACGAGTTTACCCCGCTGAACAACAGGCAAATGCCGAATGTCATTGTTTCTCATTCTAACAAGGGCATCGTATATGTCAGCGTTTGGGGATATTGTAATCACATTGGTTACCATAATATCCTTAACTCGTGTGTTCTTTGGGTCATTTCCAGTTGCAACCACCTTTCTGACAATATCCCACTCTGTGATAATACCCTTTAACCTCTCATCGTCTTTGACAATCAAACTCCCAACATCCTTTCTCTTCATTATTTTGGCTGCCTCTTCGAGAGGTGTATCAGGAGAAATAGTTATTGGCTCATAAGTCATTGCATCTCCAACATGAACCCCTGTTCTCATACTTAAGGGTTAAGACAATCAAGTTTTAAAATATTGTTGATTTGGAAAATATATGTTAAAGTAGGTTAGGATTACCGTACTAGAATCTCCACATCCTTGCCAAAGTATTTCTTCAAGTCCTCAAATAGGGATTCCTTGATAAAGGTCCTCTCTGGTATCTTCTCTTCAGCAAGTGCCTTGTCCATCTCCTCAAGAGAAGATGGTTTTATGTTTATGATTCTACCATCTTTTAGCGTGGCTTTTGCTACCTCTTTTGTCTTTGCCTCTATGTCAAATATGATGTATGCCTTATCCTTTAGCACAAGGATTTCACCGAATTTCTTACCATGCTTCACATGTATCCTGCATCGTTCAATTGCTCTCCCATGCACCATCTGGATGTACTCTGTAAGTCGCTTCACAAGGGCGGATGCCTCTTTCTTTGAGGCAGCAATCTCTGCCTTGGTAATCTTGCCCTTTTCATAATCAGAGTAGAACTTGATTAACTCCTTGAGCATTCTGTAATACTTGGATTCTAGTTTGCCTTTGTCAACCAAGTGCTGTTTGAGTTTGTCTGCCAATTCAGAGTCCTTAGCATAACTAACGCCCTCAAGCTTCAAAACATCTCTAACAAGCGATGTTACCTCGTCAAAGCGCTTTGCAATGCTCTCCTTCTCCTTCTTCTCTCTTATAGTGTTGAACAGTTTTCTTATCCTTTTGAGATATTCCTCTGCATCTTTAATGAGTTCGTCTGCCTCTTTACCACTCAGCCCTTTGATTTTTCCATGCTCCAGGTCCTTTCTAATCTGGATGTTTCTCTCAAGTATTTTAATGTACTTCTCCTCAAGAATCTTCTCCTTCTCGACAAATATCTCTCTCATTAACTCAGGAGTTTCTCTTGGAGTGGGCGGAGGTATACCATAGAGCATGAGTGCAGCCTGAGAAGGTGTCAAAATAGCCCAATAGGTGTCCTCCATACCAATCTCGTTTATCTTGCGCCTCACCCTCCGTATTATCTCTTCTCCAGAGTGCATATAGAGGTCGATTGCCTCTGGTGATGGCTTTATCTTACCCATCCTTAAGAGGTGTTTCCATGGCAGGAATGTGCCTGTGTCATGCAAGGGTATCCCGTCCCTCAAAAAGGTAAAGATGACAGGGTTTGCCTCACGGACTGACTCCCAGAAGTCAGTTAATATGTAAACCTGGATGTTGAGTTTGTTTCTGATACCTGTGAGTTCTCCCGCTTCTATACCCATACTAATAATTATTGCCCTAAGTTTCTCTTTTAGTTCAAACCTGGTCATTCGCTTCACATCTGTGTCATCTATTACAATGAAGACATCCACATCAGATTCTGGGGTTGCTTTGCCCTGTACAATGGAGCCGGCAAGCACATAGCTCACTATATACCTTTCAAATTTTCTTAGCACCATATTCTTGTGC
>QMQS01000122.1 GCA_003650585.1 Candidatus Woesearchaeota archaeon | reverse complement strand
ATCCAAAGTTTGATGAAATCCTTGAGTTCACCTTACAAAAAATAAAAAACACCAGTTCGCATGTTAACCTGCATACAAATGCCACTTTGCTTGATGTAAAAAGGCAGAAGCTGATTTTGAAATTTGGTGAGAAGTTCCCATGGATTACTTTTTCGCTAGATGCCATTAACCGGAACACTTACAAGAAGATAAGGCACGGTAACTTAGACATAGTGATGAGCAATATTAAGGCATTCATATTCCTACGCAAAAAGTTGGGCAAAGAGTTTCCACATATAAACTTGCAATTTATTATCATGGAAGAAAACGCTCATGAGGCAAAGGAGTTTGCAGAGCACTGGAAAACTTTCTACAAGAAACATAAAATAACCTCACAGGACAATATATTCTTTAAGCGGCTTGAGGTTCATAACATAGATAAACAGCACCAAGCCAACAAGCTTTATGATGATACAATAGAGCGCTTTGATTTGTTCACAACGCAAGATGAAATTATTAGTGTAATCAGTAAAGACAAGGAGAAGCCAAAACCAGCATATTGGTTTGAGGAGAAGACTAAAAAAAGAAGAGTGTGTGCTGCTCCATTTAAGAATCCAGTGATAAGATGGGATGGCGAGGTGACTGTGTGTTGTTTTGATGACATCTTCCTTTATTCTATGGGTAACCTTAAACACAAATCATTTAGGGAGATTTGGTACGGCCCAGAGATGGATGAGTTCAGGATGAAGCACATTCAAGGAAGGTATGATGAGTTGCTCACAAGAGAGGGCTGGTCAAAATGCAAAGGCTGTATTGGCTACTATTGGCCCACAATAAGCGATGAGGAAATTAAGGTTTATTTAGAGCACAGAAACACTAAAAAATGAAACCACAAAAACTCTATATGTGTATAGTGCTACTCCTAATTGGGCTGGGACTGGCACTGAACTTAAGGATTAATCACCATGAACCTAACCATTCCAAGCCCAATATTATTCTGTTTACTTTTGATGCATTAAGGGCAGACCATTTAGGGATTTATGGTTATGACAAAAACACCTCTCCCAATATTGACGATTTGGCTAAAAACTCGTATGTGTTTACCAACTCATTTAGTCAATGCGGCTCTACTGCATGTTCTTTGCCCTCTTTGCACACCTCTCTTTTCCCACTAGAACCGAAATCGAATGCCACCACAATTGCTCGTTTCTTAAAGTCCCAAGGTTACAACACCATTGGGGTAATTGCAGTGAGGTTTGCAAATTCTACTTATGTTAACAAGGATGGCTTTGATATTTATGATGAAAATTTTACTTTTTGGGAAAACTCTTCTGTTACAGTTAATAGAGCCCTTTCTATATTAGACCAAGCAAAACAACCATTCTTTTTGTGGGTCCATGTTAGACAACCTCATGGGCCTTATAACCCTAGGAAAGAAATATTTCTTGAGATGTACCCTCACAACGATGAGCCTACTTTTTATTCTGATATTCCAAATCTTGATTGGAGTGGGCTTCAAGAGTATCTATTGGAATACTACACCAATAAGGGTGAGATCGAGGAAAAGTACGCAACAATGCGAAGGTTCCCCGGACTAATTACTCCCACTATGCTTGCTCAAATTATTGCGATGTATGATGGAAACATCAAAGAAGCAGACATATCCTTTGGGGGTTTTTTAAAATATCTAAAATCAAAGAGGTTATTGGACAATACCATAATTATTGTTTCTGCAGACCATGGTGAAAGCTTGGGTGAACATAACATAATTGACCACAACAATTTGTACTATGTGACATTACACACACCATTAATAGTTCATTTCCCTTCAAATGAGCACAAGGTCATTGGATATCCTGTTATGAATGTAGACATATTTCCTACCATAATCTCCTTACTGAACATAAGCACTAATTTCACTCTAAAGGGTAAGAATTTGTTTGACTCGAACCGTACTGACTATTTCCAATATGCGGAGTACTCCAACGAGAGATGGACTATTAAATACGGAGCATATAAGTTGATTCACAAGAATAATGAATCTATGTTGTTTAATGTAGAAGAGGACCCAGCTGAGCAGCATAATTTGTTGGTCTTAAATCCAAAGCAATACTCAAATCTCACTAATATGTTCATTGGTCTGCATGACAACCTCTCCAGAGATAGAGAAACCACTAACTTTAATATCTTAGCAAAACTGAGGGCTTTAGGATATATATAGTTGCTTACAGAATGGCGTGATAATCACAAACTTATTAAAAAGTGTGTGTTTGTTAAGATACTGTGAAACAAGATAATAAAAAAAGAGGGCTCTTGGTAATTTGTGTTGTACTCTTATTGCTAAGCAGTTGTTCTGAGAATGAAACAGTAAGCTACAAATGCCCTGACTGTAATGTTATTTTGATTTCAATAGACACCCTAAGAGCCGACCACCTTGGCTGTTATGGTTACTATAGAAACACCTCCCCTAATATTGATGAATTTGCTAAGAGTGCAGTTTTGTTTAAAAACGTACATTCAGTTTCTCCATGGACCTTGCCTTCCCACGCCTCTATCCTCACTTCTTTATATCCTTCTCAGCACGGGGCTCACAGTCTGGACGGTAGTTTGAGCAATTGTAGTAAGATTACTCAGAATGCAGTACTCTTATCAGAAATATTAAAGAAGAATGGCTTTTTTACTGTGGGCATAGTTCAGAGCTATTTTGTGAGTTCTCATTTTGGGTTTGAAAGAGGTTTTGACTTTGTCAGAGAAATTGATTCATTCGCAAGCATGAATAAATCTGTTGAATTGTTTGAACAGTTGGTGCCACAATTAAAAGAAAAACGTTTCTTTTTGTTCTTCCATACCTATCAGGTTCACAACCCCCACAATCCCGAACCTAAATTTTTAGCGATGTTTAATGAATTAAACGATTCAATTAAGTTAGCAGTCCTAGAAGGCCATCACCTT
>QMQS01000121.1 GCA_003650585.1 Candidatus Woesearchaeota archaeon | reverse complement strand
TTGCCGAGCGCTTTTCAGAATTCTTTGATTACTTGTGGAGTATTGCCAAGCCCTAATGTAGTGAAGCTACAATCTCAGTTTTATTTGATACTTTTCTCGTCTCAACCATCCGGTGCCAATATAATCACCACTTATTAGTAATATAAGTTAGAAAAGTTTAAAAATCCGCTGGAATTCAACATGTCTATGGTGGACAAAGTTGTGCTTGTTAACACACTTGAGCAGGGGTTGGATTATTTGCATATAGGTGCAGCAGACCAAAACCTCGGCTTGGTTACAATAGTAGAGGCACTCCATACACAGGGCTACAGAGATGTGGAGTTATTCCCTGATAAACCCTATGAGGTTACACCCAATGGCATAGTCGAAGAGAACTCTTTCAGAGAAAGCTTAGTCAGAAGTGTGGGCGACGCAAAAAATGTTGTGTTTGGTGTCTCAACCACAACAGATGAATACTACAAGTTCTTATTTGTTACTAAGGTAGTTAGAGAGTTATTCCCAAATGCTACTATTGTTGCAGGGGGACCCCACTTTGCAAGAGAAGTGCTCATAGATAGCAAAGGAAACAGATACAAAGACCCGATTGAGATTGCTTTGCAAGAACAGCTTGCTGACGCAGTAGTGGTTGGTCATGCTCAACCCTTTGTTGATTTTGTTGTGAAACATGATGGGAAATTGAGTGAGGTTAAATCTCCTGGGTTTTATTATATGAGTGAGGGCAAGATAAGAGGGAGAGGCAAGGGTAAGTATCCGAAAGTGAGCCAGCTCCCATATGTAAAACCCTATAATAGATTAATCCGTACTTTAATTCACGATGGTTGTGCAAATGGTTGCGATTATTGTAGCATAAACAAAGGCAGCTTTAACATAGCACCAGAGATTGTAATCTCCACTTTAGAAAGGGTGATAAAGGAGCAAGAGATAAGATTTCTTGACCTAAGTGATTCCAATCCGTTCAAGCCAGAAACTTTCAAATTTTATCAAGAGATATTTGGTTATCTTGACGGCAACGATGCTACAAGGACAATTAAGAGCAGTTTGATTGACCCAAGCTTGGTTGTAGACCCAAAGCAATCAGAGGAGTTAATGATGTTCTTGTTGAGACACCTCTTCCTCACTTGTTTCTTTGGGAGAGAGTGCATTACTGGAGAAGTGGCTTCAAAAATAGGTGCAAAACTAAGAGGAAAGCCAAAGTCGCAAGAACAATTGGATAAAGAGAGGGAGGGCTTAAGGGATTTCATTAGTTTCATTAGCCAATTTTTAGAGGGTATCATCAAGTACGAGACACTCAGGGGGAGTGTTTGTATATCATACATCTTCACCCCTTTTGAAACAGAGCAATCAGTTGTTGATACTATAAAGGAAATGGAAATGTTTCACAAAATGAGCTCAACTCAACTCACAGTAGACCCTATTTTTACTGTACTATCACCCTATCCTGGCACGAGGATTAGGGCAAAATACATTGACCATATTGTAGACCCAGAGGACTTTGTTAAGCTCGGTGTTAGGTCTAATGTTTGGAGTTATGACCTCGGAGCGAGTGTTGTGTTCTTGGATGAAGCCCTAGATGTGCTTGAAAAACTTCGCGAGGATTACAGCACTTCACAAATGATTAAGGAACTAAAGCTTGCTGCAATGAGAGGTTTTTCTGGTAAGGTAAAGAAACCAAAACATAGAAGAGAGAGGAATTTTTATTTGTAATAACCTAAAGAACAAAAAAGCCCCGGGCGAGAATCGAACTCGCGACCTCTTCCTTACCAAGGAAGCGCTCTACCACTAAGCCACCGGGGCATCAGCGCAAATGAGAAACCGCAACACTTTTTAAATCTTTCCAGGTGGCAGTTACTGCTCGGCAAGTTGCTCTTCAATGAAAGCTCTAATCTTATCATACTCTTTCTCTCCCACTAAATGGAAATCCTCCTCCCAGGGGTTAAGCCCCTCATTGAAACTCACAAAAATGGTGTCTTTGTCAAGGGTTGTATCGTCCAAGGGGTTTATCAATTCAACAATGCATCTGTATATATTATACTTCTTTCCCTCCCTTCTATATGAGGGCACACACACGGACAAATTGGCTACCTTTGCCTCTTGGTTCGGTGGGATAGTGTTGTTATAATATGTTGTAATAACCTCAGTGTCTTCATTTGTTCCATTTAATATGTTGCCGTACCAAAACACCCTACAAACAACCTTCAACTGCGGGAGTTGGACTGTGCCATTATTCTTGACAAAAATACCTCTACTGTTGGCTGAGAGCATGTATTTGGTTATTTCTTTGACTTCTGGTACTGTGGTTTCGGTTTGTTGGGGTGGTGCAGGGGTTGTGCTAGTACAACCACAAATAACAAGAATAAGAACCAAACAGATAATCATTTCTGTTCTCATACCTAGCTTACACACAGCTTTTTAATATTTAAACCTTTTCCAATTTAGATAATTTCAACCCCTCTTGTTATCCAAGGTGAGGGATAATAATGCTGCTCTACATAAGGCAACTCAATCGAGTTTACCTCTTGGTTAATATTGTTGAGGTCGTTCATCTTTATGAGTCTGGCTGACACAGTGTAAAGCACATCATCCATGTATAATGCCCTCCTGACTGCCCAAGGTGAATTGTAGTAGTAGCCATAATCCTCGTCCCCATCATAATGGGTTATCTTGCCCTTGAGTGTTATCCCTGACTCAGGGTTTAAACCGAAAACATAAGCCCCTTGCCAAACATTCTGTTTCCAATACCCTCTTTCCTTATCATAATACCTTCTATCCTTTACCTCTCTCACTGGTATAACCAGAAGGTTTTTCTCTTTACTAAACAAGAAAGCCTTGTGGTCACGCAATGCCTCTGAATCACTACCGGCCTCTCCAATCTCATACTTATCAATGAGTTTTGGATTCTCAACATCTGACACATCAAAGAGGGCAATCTTTAATGGTCCCACAGACACACCACCCCAGTC
>QMQS01000120.1 GCA_003650585.1 Candidatus Woesearchaeota archaeon | reverse complement strand
GTATAATGATTATTTCAAGAGGTTTGGTTGGAAGGTTACTACTGGAAGGGTTATTACTGGGTTGTATGTTACGTTTGCTGTTACTAGAGCGATTTTAGCTGTGACTGAGGTTTGGACTTATTTTGGCACTAGTTTTCTTGGAGCGTTGTTTACAGGGTTTAGTAGTGAGGGTCTAAAGATCTTTGCTGAGGAAACCAGTGAGGAAACTGCAAGTAGTACTTTGGGAACTGTATTGGCGATTGTTGATATCTACATGTGGGTAAAGATGGGTTATGATATGATAAATGCGTTTGTGGCGAATACGAAGACAGTTACTATAGAAACGCAGTGCATGCCGTGGGTGCCGTTGAGGAAGACAACAGAATGCGAGAAATGCAATCCTGATTATTGGAAGAACGAGGAAGGGAATCCGACGCATGTTAATGCTTTGAAAACATGTTCTGAATATAGATGTAAAAGTTTGGGGGCTACTTGCGAGTTATTAAACAAGGGAACTGAAAATGAAACATGCGTGAGCATAAGTCAGTATGATGTTAATTCACCTCAGATAAAGCCTTGGGAAGAGGGCATGTCTGAGGAGTACAGAGAGGTTAAGGAGTTTGATTTTGGTTTTGAATTGGTGAAGGAGTTGCCGATTTACCAGAAGGTTACTCTGGCTATTGAGACTGATGAACCAGCTCAGTGCAAGATGAGTTTTGAGCATGGCAAGAGGTATGAGGACATGGAAAGCATATACTTTGGAGGGCCTAGTTACAAGTATTATCATACTCAGACGATATTTTATCCAGCAAGCAAGAACTATACTGAAGAGGGTTTAAAGTTGGTGAGTGGTGGTGAATACAATATTTATGTGAGGTGTGTTGATGGTGCTGGTAATGCTAATGAAAGGGATTATGTGATAAGGTTTAAGGTGAGTGAGGAGCCTGATCTTACGCCACCTGTTATTGAGTTAAGCAATGTTGGTGGTAATAATGCTGAGATTTATTTGGGGGCTGGTGTTAATGAGACAGAGGTTTGGTTGATGGTGAATGAGCCTGCTGAGTGCAGATGGGCTTTCAATAACATGCTTGTTAATGCTATGCCTGCTGATCACAAATGCATTGCAAAGGATGTTAATGCGCTTGGTTATTATGAGTGCAGGTTCAGTGGAAATAATAAGATAAAGGGCTTGAATCTTGGCAAGGGACAGAGGAAGCCTGTTTATTTCATGTGCAAAGACAGGAGCAAGGGTTCGTCTAAGGATGGTGTGAAGGGCAATCCTACGAGAGAGCCTTTTGTGCTTTGGTTTATGGGTACTGAGCCTTTGAATATCAGTGATAAAGGGCCTGAGGGGGAGATTGTGATGATCGGTGATGTGAAGAATGTGAGTGTGTGGCTGAGGACGAGCAATGGTGCTGAAGCTGGGAAAGCAACTTGTAAGTACAGCTTTGATGAGCAGTATGCGAGGAGCATAAACATGATGGAGGAGTTCTTGAACACGAACAGCAATGAGCACAGCCAGGAATTCTTGTTGAGAGAGGGTGAGCATAGGGTGTTTGTTGGTTGTGTTGACAAGGCAGGGAATGTTGCTTACGATGTTGTTGAGTTCAGTCTTGTGAGGGATCTGGATGCTCCTAATGTTGTTGCTGCTTATTTGGATGAGAATGGTCTTGTTGGTTTTGTTCTGGATGAGAGGGCGGTGTGCCAGTATAGTGTTGAGGGCAAGTTTGACTTTGAGAAGAAGGAAGGTGTTTCGACGATAGTTGTGGATGTTGATGGTAAGAAGCACAGTGTTTCTGATGTGAGCAATTATTATTATGTTGTGTGCCAGGATGATTATGGTAATAAGGGGAGTTTTGAGTTGAGTGTGCTTGGTGGTGCTGGTTACGGCGGATAGTTGTTGACTTGCTTTTTGGGTGTGGTTTTGGAAAGTTATAAAAATGATTTAGGTTTTTAATTGGTATGAAAAAAGGTATTGCTTTGAGTTTTAGTTTTATTTTTGCTATGATACTGATTGTTTTTATTCTTGGTGTTGGGGGTTATTTGGTTATGAAGGTGTATAAGGCAGGACATGAGGTTGATGTTGCCAGGTTCAGGAATGATCTGGAGAGGGATTTTAGGACTGTGAGTAGGATGAGTGGTGGTAGTGCTCTGCCTTATGAGTATGTTTTGCCGAAGGGTGTTGATGAGGTTTGCTTTGTTGAATTTGTTAAATTGAGGGGTTGTGATGTTAGTGGTGTTAGTGGTGAGAGTTTGAGGTTGAGGATAAGGTCTTATTGTGAGGCAGGTGGTGGAAACAAGAATGTTTTTTTTGGTGTTAAGTCTGGTTATGGTGCTGTTGAGGCTTTAAGGTTGCAGGGGTTGAGGGTGGAGGACGGTGTTGTTTGTTTTAGAGGGGTGCAGGGAAAGATAAGGGTTGTTTTCAGGAATGAGAACGGTTATGTTTATGTTGAAAAACCCAGGTAGATTTTTATATGAGAATTGTTTTTAGTTAGGATGCGAAAAAAGGGCATTACTGGTGAGCAGTTTAATTGGATATTTGTCATGGTTGCTGGTGCTATTCTTCTTGGCTTTCTTGTTTTGTTTGCTTTTAAGTATGTGGAGATTGCTGAGGCTAGGGAGAGCATGCATGTTGCCAGGGTTTTTGCTCAGAGTTTGAGGGTGCTTGAAGGGAGTGAACAGGTTGGTGAGTTTTACAGTATTGACGGGGATGTTGTGGGGAGTGGGTTCAGGCTTGAGAAACCTGCTAAGTTGAGTTATGGATGTTTGGAAGGTAAGGGTTGGGTTGTTATTAATGATTTTAGGGAAGGTGCTCAGAGATTGAGACACGAAGTTGTTTTTATGCCTAAGGATGTGAGGGCAAGGTATTTTGATTTTGGTGTTGTTCCTTGGTATTATCCTTATCATGCTGTGAATTTTATTCTTGCGAGTCCTGTTAGCAGGAGGTTTTATGTTGTTTACAGGGAGGAGGATGATCTTGTGAAGAGGATGAAGAGGAATTTAGGG
>QMQS01000119.1 GCA_003650585.1 Candidatus Woesearchaeota archaeon | reverse complement strand
TTTTTACCACTCAGGCATAAAGATTTTAAACAAGCACCACTCATAAACAAACATGTTTGAGGTTAAGCAAGCACAGTGCCAGAGGTTGGGAGAACTATTAAGTAACTTGGAGTTGGCAGAGGATTTTCGTGAGCATATTACTCCTGAAATCCCAACTGATGAGCCAAAAAAGAGGATACTGGCTTACCTCTTTGTCTCTTCAATATGCCACCAGCTCCAGTCACTCAAGGGGAGGGGCATGAATGGGCAAGAGTTACGGGGTTTTAACTATCTGTGTGATAGGGTCTCTGCCCTTGCTAGGCAAAACCCCGAGGAGTTGGATGCAGAAAATCTGGCTAATATCACAGCCAAAAGATTGCAGGAGCTCTTGCTAGGGAGTGGTGTTGCAGAGCACACCACTATACTGGATGCTGAGAGAAGGGCGAGAATACTTAGGGATATTTACTCTAAGGTTAGCCCTAAACTACTCGAGGAAATGCTGGAATGGGATTCGTTCCCACTTAGGGAGATATATGCCAAAATAGCGAACAATTTTGGGTATGCTTATTCTAAGGACCCCTTTTATAAAAAGGCTAGTATCTTTATACAGATGATGGTGCTTGGTGGTGTTTGGCACATTGAAGACTTTAACGGCTTCATACCAGCAGTGGATTATCACAAACAACGGCTCTTACTCAGAAATTGTTGTGTTGTGCCTCTGCCTCCAAATGTTCAGAAACTACTTAGAGAAGCTGAACTCGCATCTCCCGAGATAGAGTATCAATTGAGAGGGGCGTGTGTTGATGCCATCCGCGTTATTGCAAATTATTCCACAAAAAATGTGATGGAGGCTTCTATAATGCTTTGGGCTATTGGCAGGAATTGCTGCACCAAGCACCAACCGGTTTGTGCTCTAGAAGATGTTGTTTGCAGCCGAGATTCTTGTGACCTCTCGAATTACATCACCAATGAATGCTTGGGAGAGTGTTTATTGGCTAGTATATGCCCGGCTTCTGAGGCAGAGGCACTAAGGGCTTACAAAGAGCCAAACATTGCAACTGAGTTCTATTGATAAAAAGTTTTAAATAACAGTATTAGAATTATAGAGTGTAATGAAAAGAGATGTGTGCATAGTGCTGGGCATTTTGCTGTTCCTGTTAATCCTACCGATTGCTGCAGCAGGTAGTTTTGTTATTAGCCCACTTCTAGAGCCTTATGCGAGGATAAGCATTGCTGACCTGTACCTGAGGTATGCCAATCTCGTGGATTTCTTTATTGTGTTTGTTATCTTTGGTGGTGTAGCCAAGTTTGCTCTGAGTGACAAATACGGCGAGTCAAGTAAGGGTGTTGCACTCGTCGCTGGACTGATGTTGGCGCTTGCATTTGCCTTTTTTGAGAAGAAATACAACTTTAATTTCGGTAACCTCGGCTGGCTCGCTTTAGTGGTCTTTGTTTCGTTTATAGTTTTCTTTCTGTATTCGCTCATGCGAGAGTTCGGTGCCGGTGCGAGGTTTTCAGTTGCTATACTCTTTGTAATCATATATGGTTTAGTGGGGGCTTTTTTCCCACAGGCATTTGAGTGGCTCAATGAGAATGCTCAGAGGAGTTTTGGGGTTGCACTAATGCAACTCGTCTTACATGTTGCTCTAATAACTGCTGTGATAAAGATAATCATAAGCATTGTAACATTCAAAAACAAGATTGATTAAAATGAAACCCAAGACAATTGCTATTGGAGTTTTGCTGCTTCTTATTAGTATGCCGCTCTTGGTTAGGGCAGAGATTAATCCAAACCTTGGTGGGCAGTTGGGTGAGGCACTACGCGTTGTCAACCTCGACATTGGACCCCTATATGCCAAATACCCTGAAATGATTGACTTTATTGTTTACATAATCCTCTTCATCTTTATCTTTAAAGTGGTGTTTGCTAAAAAGTTTGGGCCACAGGGGAGCACCATTGCAACCATGTTCGCTATTATCTTTGCGGTTGGTGCTTCTATCTGGGAGTACCAGACTGGTTGGAACATGGGGGAGTTTATACCCCCCATTGCAGGGGCAGTGGTTGTGGTGCTGATTGGGTTTGGGTTATACCAATTTATCAAGTGGATTGGTGGCTCTGGAGGCATGACTGGTTATGTTGCATACATCATCGCATTCCTTGTTGTCAAGTCAATGGCAGTGAGATGGCGCAGTTTTGGTAAAACCCTTGACTTGGTAATTAGTTGGATACTCTTCTTTGGTAACTGGCTAATGTTGTTCATGGTGATTGGGTTGATTATAAATCTGATTAAAGCGTTTGGCAAGAGCAAGGAATTGGAGGACTTGGGCAAAGGCAGTAGAGGGCTTGGTGGCGCTATTGGCGGTCTGTTTGGCGGCCTGGGTGGGGGTATTGCAGGGGGTGCCTCTAAAGCATACAATGCAATCAGGAATAGGACCAAGAGGGAGCAAGGGATAGCAGAGCAAGAATTGGCAGAAGAGGCAAAGGAGCAACAGCTAACGAGGCAACTCGAGGAGCTAACAAAAACAGAGATTAAGGAACTTGTAGAGCAGGAGATATTTGTGCGTAAGGTGGAAGAGATGTTGAAGAGGGCACGCATAGTGAAAGAGAAAATTGATAAAGGAACTCAGGAATACGAGAAAGAGCTAGCTGCATTTAAGAGAGAGAGGCGAGGTCTCTCACCCTCTGATGCCCGGGAGAGGTTAGAGGACTTAAGGAGAATTAGGTATCAGTTAACTGAACTGAAAGAGGAATATGTTCGCTTGCTTAATGATGCGAGTAAAATGATAGCTTATGTTGAGAAGATTACAACGGACAAGTATGGGCTTGAACGCCAAGACACAGTTGCAGCAATCGCTAGAGAGAAAATGGAGTCTTTGAGAAGACGCCAAGAAGAAATTGAGGAGGACCTAATCAGAAGAGACATTGCAACACTTATTTCGCAACTAAGGGCTGCACGAAAGGCAGGGGACAAAATAGCAGAGAAAAACCTGCTCAAGGCACTAGAGAAAAAG
>QMQS01000118.1 GCA_003650585.1 Candidatus Woesearchaeota archaeon | reverse complement strand
ATTAAAGGGTTTGTTTAAGTGAACATCTTCAGATTTTTCTGGTGCAGATGCACATCCAGGAGTCTGCTCCTCTTGAGCAGATTGGCTATATTAACTCCAAAGCTCTTTTGGGCTTTGATGCGAGCATAGTTTAGCATAAGCTCCAAATCAGAGAACCGTATGGGTTTTGAGGCAAGTGCTTTTCTAACCGCTTCTCTAACCACCCATACCCCTAGTGGCAAACTGTATTCGTCAGTGATGAAGCGTAGCACAATGACTGATGCCTGGCGTTTCATCTCCAAGAGTTTTTCAGTCACTGCCAACCTTGCTGCATAGTAGCCCCCTGCTGTGTTCTCTGCATAACTGTGGCGCCCCTCATATCCCTCGTAATCAGTTACATAGCTTGGCTCACCCTCTTTTGCCATCATCTCAAAGAGTTCATAGCTGAACAAGGCAGGAAGCATCAGCACAATATAATAATTGCCAAGATAACCCCCAAAGAAAGCAAGGTGCTCAGAAAGCTTGAAATCCTTAATCTTGGCTAAATTCTGCTTACCGAGTGTATCGTCTATTGCAGTGATTGCCCACCTTGTTGGGACAAGCTTTCTTCTTGGCTTGGTGCCCAATAGACCAACACTCAGCAACCTTGTTAGATAGTTCTCATCAAGCCCCCTGGTACTCAACTCAGCGATTGCCTCTATACTCTTGACATCGTAATCATTCACTAGTCGCTCCACAGCTCTCGGCACCCTTGGGTTTTGAGTTAGTGTAAGAGCTTTAAGTTTTGCACTTGGTCCTGTTGGTGCCAATTCTGGCCTAAGCACTAGTCTGAGTTTGGGCTTGTTTTTGAGTTGGACCTCTAATGAAACCGGTCTTTTAGACATGGCAATCTCCTGGGTTGTTGCCAGGTATTTGCTTGGTGTACGTACATCTGCGTTAAACCTTGAATTGACCATAGAACTTCTCAATGCTACAATCTTAGGTATGTTGTAATTCGCACTTGACCAATACCTTGGAGCATCGTATTCCCAAGCATCACTAACCCCTGGTGGGGTGAGCACACCCACACTTATTCTTGGATAGCCAAATCTGGACACAAATGGGGTTCGCGAACTTGAGTCAAAATTTTCTCCTGCTAGTTTGGGCTCAAGTCTTTTGAGGGAGTCTATGCGAGCGTACAATGGACACACGTTGCTTCTACAGAATCTCTCTGGATACCTTCCCTTGCAATAGAGACATTTCGAAGATAGTTTCATCATTGTGTATAATGAAGCATGATTAAAAACTGTTACGGATTATATAACCTCTTTGAAGTGGTTACTTATACAAAAAATTTAAAAACCATCACAAATGACCCCCAACTCATGGAGGAATGGGAGCTGTATGTTGCTCGGGGTATTGTTGGTAAAGACGAGGGGTTTAGTAGTGAACAGATTGAGGAGGGGCTTGCACTTGGTTTGATGCCCCAGATTGTGCTTCCAGGCCGGTTTAGTAAGGAGGAGTTAAAAGCCATTCTGGATGAATTCTATGATTGGATGCATGGTAAAGATTTGGACAACTTGACGCTTAAAGTGACAGCCCATGGCAGGGGAGAAATTGCTGAGTTGGATACAAGTGATGTGGAGAGGACTCTTGATACAATCTGTTACTTGAATGATAAATCTGACAGGGCTATTATTGGAGAGGTTGTGTTTCACCTTGGTGCAGTCCATACCCATGAGGAGGAGCATAAAATACGAGCAAAAAATCATTATAGCAGGCTTGATTGCACCTTTGATATTTCAAAATACAGAGAAGTGTTTAAGCGAGCATTGAGCAGGTTGAGTGAGTTGAGGGAGAGATATAACGGAATAGCACTTGTGATTGAGAATGTGGGGCAGATTAACTTTGATGTCGCGCCAAGCAGAGCTGAGATTCCAGAGTTCACTAAATCAGACTCAAGATGGGGCGGCACCAGATGGTTACCACGAGAGCTACAATTGGGTGATGTTGGTTGTGGTTGGGACCTGGTGGCTTTGGCTAAACAGGGGTTTGATGTTTGCATAGATGTTGAACACCTCCAACAGACAGTAGAGTATTCCAATGTTTTCAATGTCCAGAGACAGCTTGGGAGTTTGGTGTGGTTTGGTCAAGGTAATTACTTTGAGGAGGGTCGGATATATATTGCAGAGGGTAAGCCAATTCTGTACAAGGAGGAGCTTGACCTTAGTGAGTTCATTGCTGAGTTACAAGGCAATATTCGCATTTGTCATTTGGGTGGTCAAACCTCGATGATATTCTATGACGAGTATAATGGGAGGAGAGTACCAAGGATAGGGTCACATATGCCAATTTATTTCCCCGGTGATGAGAATCCATATGTGAGGGATAAGGTTCTAGCAGAGAGGATGGCAAGGGAGTGTAAGGAGTGGTTCTATGAGGTTTTGCCAGCTCTTCATGCTGCTGGGTGTAGGAAGGGTGTGTTTGAGATTGAGGTGGGGAGCCAAACTGGGCCTGAATGGCGACAAGCGATTGAGACATCAAAGAGGAATGTGCTTTCTGTGTTGAGGGATTTGTGAAAAACGGAAATCCGTTTTAGCGATTGGGGGTTTCGCTATGCTCAAGCCCCCTAACAGAAACCTGTTTGAGCGGTTGGGGGTTTCACTGTGGTCGAACTCCCCAGACAATAATAAAAAGGATAAAAACCTGATTTATGAATTGAAGATTTTCTCTTTACCCTAACTCTTAGTAAAATTTAAAAAGGAACAGAAACCCGTTTTAACGGTTGGGGGTCTCCCTACAGTCGAGCCCCCTATGCAATTAACAAAAGCAAGCTAAAAGATAGCCCCGTGGTGTAGTGGCCAATCATTCAGCCCTTTGGAGGCTGAGACCGCGGTTCGAATCCGCGCGGGGCTATAACTTTTCTTTCAACTTTTCTTTTATATAGTGGCACTAGAGATCTCTGATTTCTAAGTGGCTTTTTTAAAGGCTTATTTGGTTTGTGGACTAAGTGTAAGCGCATGTCCACTCTTTTCCCTTAAGTCACAGAGT
>QMQS01000117.1 GCA_003650585.1 Candidatus Woesearchaeota archaeon | reverse complement strand
TACATTCTCAGTGATCAGCGCAATCTTAATGAATCAATGGGGGCTTTACACCATGTCTTGACTGGGCTGATGGCATTGCACAAGTTGGGCTATGTGCATAGAGACATCAAGCCCTCCAACATCCTTCATGCTAGAGGGGTGTGGTGCATAAGCGATTATGGTGGTGTAGCTGCTCATGATTTGACCTCTACAGTTAAGGGCACTCGCACATATTGGGCGCCAGAGGTGGCCCAAGGCGACCCAAGCACAGGCAAGTTTTTGTTCAACCAAAAGACTGACATATATGCCTTTGGTTGCATAATGCTGCAGTTGCTGCGTTCAGACGGCAGATTGCCCTGGCAGGATTTGGCGGACAACCATGCCCAGGCATACAAGCAGGAGAGGGTTATGGAGTTTTTGCTGAGTAACGAGGGATGGTTGCCAGGGGTTACAGAGCAACACAGAGCAATCCTACAGAAATGCCTTGCGCCAGACTCAAGCCAGCGTTACAGCAGTGTGGATGACATTGTTGAGTACTTATTGATCAAAGAACAGGACAAGAAATTGCCAATAGTAAAAGAAGTAACATCTAACTCAGAGCAACCACCCAAAGCCCCAGCAGTGGTTCACACAAGCTCGCTCATGTCTAAGCTTCGTGAGCATATCACAGGTCGTGTGGTTATACCAGCAGGGGTTTATGACATTGACTTTAAGATATGGGTTGAGCCCTCAGGCAGTTTAGAGATACGGCAAGGGGCAGTGTTTAGGTTTGGGAAAAAGGGAGGCATTGTCTGTGAGGGAGAATTCAAAGCAATGGGCACAGAACACAAAAGGGTACAGTTTCTTCCAAAAGAGCCTCAGAGTAGTTGGGGTGGGATATCTCTCTATGAAACCTGTGAGTTAGGACAATTGGAATTCTGTGATATTCAAGGAAAGACTCTACTTATAGTTCTGGATGAAATAGTGAACTCTGTTACAGCATTTGACTCACAAGCCACTTCATTGCTCCTAAGAGAGGTGACCTTTTCTGAATGTTATTACGGAGCACTTCTGATTTCTGGAGGAAGAGAAGTACGCCTGAGTAATTGCGAATTTGTTAAATCGGGGTATGGTGAGTTTGACAGGCTTGGTGGGTCATTTTATGTCAATGAACCCTTGGAAAGGTTGGTGTTGGAAGGTTGTGTTTTTCATGGGAACTATGGTAAAATTTATCTTGGGGCTAATAGAGTAGAGATTAACTCTTGCGAGTTCCTAAATAATCAATCCCAATTTGAATTTTGTGAGATTAGTGGCTCAAATATATATTCAGAAGTGCTAATAGCAGATAGTAAATTCACTCGTAATACTGGGTCTCATGGTGTAAGCTTATTTAATGTGGCAAGGTTTGAGATTGCCGATTGCCTTTTTATTAAGAACAAGGCAAAGGGTGCTGGTGGTGGCATAAATGCTTCCACTTCGTCCAGGATGTCTGGTAGGGTTGTGAGCTGTGTTTTTGAGGACAATATTGGCTTAGTTGGGGCCGGTTTTTACATTAGTAATGGGAAGATATTATTCAAAAACACCAAATTTAGGCACAATCTTGCCCAATATCATGGTGGCGCTGTGATAATGGATAATTGCCGTGCAGAGTTCGAGAGATGTACTTTTCATGACAACTCAGCAGGTGAGGTTGGAGGTGCTATTGCGTATTATAGAGGTACTCTAGTCCTTGGAGGGTGTCACTTCAGGGGAAATTCACCCCATGATGTTTATGATGCTGACCGTAAAAAGCCAGTTGATGTGAGAGAGCTAACTAAGTAACAAAATGCCAAATGACCAACAATACAATCTGGAGGAAAGGTTAAAGGGGTTAGTGAGTATGTTACTGGAGAAGATAGAAACTCAGCCAAGAGGCAGGTCTAAGACGCCCAGGTTTAAAAGTAACTGGACTCGAAATGTTATCATTGGCTCTGTTGCACTGCTTGGAGCAATTGGAATTACACTTGGAGTTATATTACCTAGGAGACCAGAACCTGTTTATCGACACACTCCTGTTGTCACACAATCAACCTCCCAACCTCAACAACCAACTCAAGCTATAAGTCCGCAGCCATCACCTACAACCACCCCACACGAGGTAGTGGCTACGCATCCCTGGGAGGTTTATACTTCTGATGGTTTTGTTTACTCCTCAAAAGGTGCGAGTAGAGTATTGCTACACTCTCAAGGGGATTTTTTGGCTGTTTCACCAGACAGGACAAGGGTGTTAATCGCAGATTTGAGCTACCTTGTGTGTGGAAACCGCTGCAATCAGCCATTTTTTAGCAGGTACAACTTTTTTTATATTGTCAATGTAGACGGTAGTAATGGTGTTGAGAACTCGGATGTGGTAAATATTTACCTTGGGGAAGCAGAAGTTGAGGAGATTAGAGAGAACCTTTCTCAAATACCAAAAGACTTGGGAGTGAGATGGTTAAACCAGGAAGACCTCCTCACTTGGCTTAAAGGGAAAACCTATAGCGATGTAGTCTTTTGGGAAGGTCTATGGCAGCGCCCCCCTTCATGGGAGAATAACCACACAATTAGATTTCCCATCTACACCCCTGATGGCTTTGAGGATTATGTTGCTGATGTTAACACAAACAATGTTATTATCCGAGTGGGGGATGTGGGTGGAGAATATTAAGGTATAAAAGATGCCAATCCAGAACCTAGGTAGGGTTAACCTCAGGGAAGAAATAGCTAAGGATGGGAGGTTTAATCTAGTTGACATTCTCCGTGTAGACCCCACTCGTCCTAACCTTTATGTGGTTGAAGTTGGATCAGGTCCGTTAGAGGGCAGGCGCATGGTTTTGCGTATTTCCCCAGTTAAAAGCGATTCTGTACGCAATGAGTTTGAACAGATGCTTAAGGTTAGTTCAGAGTTACAAGAGAATCCATTCATTCTACATGCCTATCCTCTGGAACCATCGGTTGGCGGCTATCCGAGTTTGCTCATGGAGTTGGGCGATTACTCTTTGGAGCAATACATTCTCAGTGATCAGCGCAATCTTAATGAATCAATGGGGGCTTTACACCATGT
>QMQS01000116.1 GCA_003650585.1 Candidatus Woesearchaeota archaeon | reverse complement strand
CTTTTGTGTCCTCACCGCTCAACCCTCTTCTGTATTCCCTCACTGATTTGCCTATAGCCCTTGCAAGTTCAGGGAGTTTGCTCGGCCCAAACAAGATTAGAATTATCAACAGTATTAGCAAGATTTCGGTTGTGCCTATCATTTTTACACCCCTAAGTGCTTAAGGGGTTCTATAATTTAAATCTTTTGTTATATTAACTCCAAATCCAATACCTGCTTTAGCTTTGTTATCCTTGGTTGGTATTCAGGGTGCTCGTTGTTCCAATCCAGAAGTATGCCCCTTATCCCTGCATTTTTGGCTCCCTGCATGTCCCCTCTAATAGAGTCCCCTACCATTACCACTTCATCCTTTGTTAAGCCCAAGCGTTTGAGGCACTCTTCAAACAACATCTTTGCTGGCTTCACAGCCCCAACATCGCAAGAGAAAACAATAGCTTCAAAGTATTTATCGAGATGCTTTGAGTGAACCACATCATACAGGGGGTTTGGTAGGTTAGAGATTAACCCAAGCTTTACAGCGCGTGCCTTTAATTGCTTTAGCACTGGCTCTGTTTCTGGAAAAAGCTTAATCTCTCTGGTTTCCTCCTTGAATATCTCCATTATCGCTCTTTTGTTTGCCTCGTTTACCTCAAGATTAATTGCTTTCAGAATGTTTGTTAAATAGGAGTCCCAGTTTCTAAACCTTTGGCCACATACAAACCTCTGCAGGTAATAGAAATCATATTTAAGCTTAAACCTCTCTATTATCTTTTTCTCTGGCTCTTTGTGCTCAGCTAGCGTGTTAAATAAATCAAAGATAACCCCATTTATCATGCCAAAAACCTTCTAAGTTCGTGGAGGCGTTCTATCCTGTTCTCGTATTGTGGGTGTTTGCCCTCTCTATCAATCAAAACAGCAATCATCCCAAAATTCTCTGCCCCACGTATATCCTCCTTAAAGGAATCCCCTACATATATGACATTGTCACGGGTGAGGTTGATTGCGTTTAGTGCTGCAGTGAATGCTCTCTTGTCTGGTTTGACTGTATTTATTTGGAAAGAGCACACTATACCATCAAAGATGTTCTCGAGCTTAAACCTTTGCCACACAGCATCGAACACAGGTGAGGTAACATTTGTTAAGAGAGCCAACTTGTATTTGTTCTTTAGCACATAGAGCACAGACTTTGCATCATCATACATCCGAAAGCTTTGTGGGGTGAAATCATTCAGCACAGAAACAAGCTTGTTTATCAACTCCTCATTGTAAGGAATATTTAGGGTTTTCAGGAGTGCTATGGTTGGCTCTCTGAAGTTTGGTATCTTTCTACTCGCGAAGTATACTTCATAGAGTTTGCGATAATTGTAATCATTCCAGTCCTTGCCTATCAACTCAGCGAACTCCACAAACCTTTGCTTTTCCCTCATTTCATATATTATTGTGCCAAACAAATCAAAGATTATGCCTTTAATCATTACCCAGGGGGATTTATGGCTCATTAAAATAATTTTTGATTTTACTTCACAACCCTTGCCTTAACAAGGGTAGTGCTACCAAGCACTCTATCATGAAAGTACTTTGTTTCTTCTATCTTTAAAGGAAAGCCCTCCATCAACCCAACAAGGTCTATGTCCCTAAAGCCCCAGAGAAGCTTAACCATGCCTCTACTGGTTGTGTATCAGTCTTCTCAATCGCATGTTACTGGGCAAATGATGAAAAAACCCTCAACGAAAGATTTAAAAGCAAATCATGGTTCCAGGCATCTACCATGGCTAAACTGAGAAAGTTTGTTGCCTATAGAAGGTTGGAAAGACCCTATACTAGAAAGTCCAAGTACAAGGCAAAGCAGTTCGTGCGCTCATTTCCCCATGTTAAGATAGTGAGGTTTGAGCATGGGGATAGGACCAAGAGTTACGATAAGCACCTCATGCTTGTTGCTAAGGAGTCACTCCAAATACGTCAAGAGGCATTGGAGTCTCTCAGACAGACTGTAAACCGATATCTTGAAAAGAACATAGGCAAAAACCAGTATTTCTTTAGATTGCGCGTTTATCCCTTTCATGTTCTCAGAGAGAATCCACTTGCAGCAGGGGCTGGAGCAGATAGGATGTCAACTGGAATGAAGAAATCCTTTGGTAAGCCCATTGGGATTGCTGCTCAAGTCAAGACAGGCAAGATAATATGTGAAGCCTTTGTGACCAAACAAAACGAGGAAAAAGCTAAGATTGCACTCGAGCGTGGCTCGAAGAAGGTACCTGGCTCTTATTCTGTTAAGGTTGAGCCCCATAGTGGCGAGATACATTAGCCACTGGACATCCACCCTGCCAAGGTTTTTATACATCTGATTTTCCTTAGGGGTTATGCTTGAATCCTCTTTCATTATCCTAGAGAGAGTTGGACCCAAATTAGAGAGGAGCATCTGGCAGCAGGGTATTGTAACCTGGAACCATTTTCTGAGAAGCGAGAGAATTAGGGGCATATCACCCAAGAGAAAGAGCTACTATAACCGCATGCTACTCTTGGCAAGGAGTGCCCTCAACAACTACAACTCAGAATACTTTGCTGAGATATTGCCCAAGAGTGAGGTGTGGCGCTGTTACAATGCATTTAAAGAGGATGCTGTCTACCTTGATATTGAAACCTCAGGTAAATACACTGATATTACTGTTATTGGGTTGTTTGATGGAATAAGAACAATGACAATGATTAAGGGCATCAACCTTGATATCAGATTGCTGAAGAAGCATCTCAGAAAATACAAGATGATAGTCACATATAACGGTCTCACTTTTGACTCTGTTGTTCTTGAGAGATACTACCCAAACCTCTTGCCTAAGGTGCCCCACTTTGACTTGAGGTTTGCATGCGAGCGACTCGGGTTAAAGGGAGGGCTCAAGGCGGTTGAGAGACGCTTGGGGATAAAGAGGGCAGAGATTGTTGAGGATATGCTTGGTGAGGATGCTGTGTATCTATGGAATGCTTACATTAACACAGGCAATAGGCGCCATCTCCACAAATTGGTGGCATACAATGAGGAGGATACCATAAACCTCAAAGCAATAGCAGAGTATG
>QMQS01000115.1 GCA_003650585.1 Candidatus Woesearchaeota archaeon | reverse complement strand
AGGTTGCTCTGGCTTATGATATCCCAGAAATATTCGTTGGGTGCTATAGAGCAGGCGAGGGCACAGTAGTGGCATCAGAAGACCCAGACGCTGTTTGGGAACTCGTAGCAAAGCTGTTTTCAGAGGGTTGAGGGCTCTTTGAGCTAAGCCCCTTTCTCAGAGCTCACCTTTCAAGCCGTTTGCAATTTTACTATTTCTCTCTCAAAGGAGAGAGAAGAAACCATTATAAATAACATTCAATATTCCTTACATTAATGCTTAATACTAGGAGCAACTCAAAATGAAGAGGCTGTATCTTTTAAAGGTGATGGAAAGCAATTACTGTAAGGTTGCCTTTGCTTTTGCCTTATTGGTATCATACTTCTTAATCCCAAAGCGGATATTTTATGGATGGTACACACTGCTAGGAATATCCTTTATGCTCACATTCAGTTTGAGTTTTACCTGTCTTGTTCGAAACATCAAGCAAAGGTATATTGTGGCAAGAACCTACAAAGGTTCATTGATAGCAACAATAGCCACGCTCCTAGGGATAACTGCCCTCCATTTGTGCAGTATAGGTGCACCTGCATGTGGTGCGACTGTGGGTTTTGGTATTTTCTCTCTTTTAATGCCAAGTATAGCCCATACCATATTTGAGCCTTATGGAGTGTATATTATCGCATTTTCAATCCTACTGCAGCTGATAGCCCTCTATTATCTAAAATGCTTCAGTTATGTAGAATCATAACCCAAACACACAACCCAAGAATGGTTCATTCTTTGGAAGTGGTCAACCCTCTCAGAAAAGTTTTTAAATTGCGAGAGTAGAGTTAAGTATAATGCCCGAGAAAATTAAGCTTCCCACACTCACCGTACAATACAGAGATGTGTTCTTGTTCAAAACCCTCTACTTTATGATATACGAATGGCTCATGGACAATGGTTATCACGATGAGGATGGCGGTGAAAAGCGCTTGGAGAAGCACTATGAGGAACACCGCCACGGTGACCTACGCCATTACAGAATCTGGTGGAGACCTTTCCGCATACCTGCCAATAGCGGGTTTGTGAAGTATCATCTTGATATAGACTACCTCGGCTTGGCAATCCAGCAGGTTGAGATTATGAGGGAGGGAAGGCGTATAAAAGCCCAATCAGGCGAGATTAATGTGTTTATAAATGGATGGATCGAGGTTGACTTTCAAGAGTATTTCAAGAAAAACTTCATCATGAGGTATTTTGAGGACACATTCAAAACAAGGTGGATGAAGAAGAATCTAGAGGGACACAAGGCAGAACTGAAGAGGGATGCATTCCGGCTCCATGGCGTTGTAAAGAAGTTCTTTGACCTCTGGCACTCAATGCCAATAGAGGTGCTATTCCACGGCAAGTACGAAGAGGTTTGAGTTTGGGTAAGATTTATAAATCTACACCACTTATATGATTTTGGGGGTAGTTAATATGGAAACTTGGTCTAAGATTAAACTCTTGGATAGTATAACAAGCAGGATTTTTACAAAGGGGAATGTGCTCAACAAAGAGCATGCAGAAGAGATTGCTAGGAGATGGATTTCGCAGTTCTGAGCCAGTAGACAATGCTGCAGGCAACACCCAGAGTTATGGCACTGTCTGCTACGTTAAAAGCAGGCCAGTAAGCAAAATCTATAAAGTCCACAACATACCCCAAGAAGATTCTGTCTATTAGATTGCCGATAATGCCCCCAGCCATAAGTGCATAACACCAGTATTCTTTGGTGGCAAGTAATTTGTCATAATTATAAATCCCCAAGCCCAAGACTATCAACGCTATATAGAGCAAGAGTGTGCCACTCCCTTGAAAGAGCCCAAATGCTGCCCCAGTGTTCTTTGTAAAAGTGATGGAAAGCACTGAAGGAAGCACTGGAAAATTGGGTTTGAAATGCCTAACAATTGCCTTTGTAATCTGGTCAAGTACAATTACAGCAAGGATAACCACAGAAACAACCCTTAGTTTAGTTCTTAGGGTCATTACTTTTGTGCCTCTTCTGCAATGCGCTCAAGGTTGGCAATCCTCTGGTTCATGTTGTCCATCTTAGCAATGAGTGTATCGAGTTTGGAGCTAATAAGTTTTAACTCCTGCTCGAGATTGTAGCTTCTGTGTTGGTCAACGCTCAATGGCGACTGTAATTGAGTAGGGGATTGCATTGCCATACTCTGTTCAAATGTTGGTATCCCTTTGGTGGGAGTGGGTGTGGCTGGGGTTGTCTCTGTGCCCAAGCCAAGGTCCAAATCGCCCAAACCGGTTTCCTCTTTGTGCCAGAATTTAAATTTGTCAAAAAAGCCCATTATTTATTCACCCTTTCACTTATTTGCTGTGCTGCCCTCTCAAAAACCCTCTTCATGTATGAGAGTGGTATAATCCTTATGAACCTAAATAATGGAGACTCCTCTATGACCTTGATACTCCCCTTCTTGTATTCCTCTAATATAAACACTGGGTTTTGTCTGGCTTCACTAACCACAACACCAGCAAATAGCATACCCTTAATCTCATTAGGAGTCTGGTTGAACTCCGTACCTGGAGGCGCCAATACTGAAACAGGGTCATCTGAGACCAGAGCATCTCTCAATTGTGATTTTGTAAGCGTGATGCCTCCAAGTTCAAACTCCTCATCCTTTAAATCATCAACCACCCTTAAATCAAAAACCCATAGCTTGTAATATTTATCGAGTAGCTGAGAGTACCTACCATTGCTAAACGCATTAATCTCTTCATTGGATAACTGGATTAGTTCTTCCTTAGCGGGATTCAGGGCAATAGCAGAGAGCACACTAGAGTCTGACACCAAGATGTAAGCCATTGGTTGCTTGGATACCATCTGGTTGAATTTATAGGCATCGTATACAACAATGCCACCAATCACCATACCCACAAGCACAAGCAGGGAGATAATAAAACTGATGAGCTTAAAGATACCATGAGCAATTTTTGCTAATATGAGCAAACCAAGAACAAAGAGTACTGCAACAATGATGAACGCGATATACATTGGTGGCCACCTTTTTTTGCTGAATAAGGTGGGTTTGGTATTTAAAGGTTTTGT
>QMQS01000114.1 GCA_003650585.1 Candidatus Woesearchaeota archaeon | reverse complement strand
CTCTATGAGCTCCCTCGCCTCTTCAACAGTGGCAGCAATGGGCTTCTCAACCAGCAGGTTAACCCCTGAATTGAGCACATCCAAGCCAATAGCGTGGTGGAGCTTGGTGGGCACAACCAGTGAAACCAAATCGAGCTGCTCCCTCTTAAGCATCTCTCTATAGCTAGTGTACTCCCTTGCCCCGTATTTTCTAACCCTCTGCAACGCCTCTTGATTTCTATCGCAAACAGCAACCAAGTCCACATTCTCAAGGTCAGAATACACCCTCACATGATTCTTGCCAAAACTTCCAACGCCAATAACCCCAACCCTAAGCTTCCTTTTCATTTCACACCCCTTATTAACCCAATCAACCTGTGCAGTTGCTCTGGAGTTACTTTTGGATGCACTGGCAAACTCAACACCTCCTTAGCCAATTTTTCTGAAACCGGAAAATCCCCTAACTTGTAACCCAGTTTTTGAAAGTGAGGATGTAAGTGGAGAGGTTTGGGATAATAGATGCCACACCCAAACCCATTCTCTTTGAGATAAGCTGCCAACTCGTCCCTCGTCATGGGAAACTCTGGAGTCACCCGGATTGTGTACTGGTGATAAACATGGGTTGCATTTGGCATAAGCTTTGGCGTAACAATGCCCTTTACACCTGCCAAGCCCTCATTGAGCAACTGTGCATTCCTCTGTCTAATTTCGGTCAGAGTTGGTAAGCGCTCCAGTTGAGCCAAGCCAATGGCTGCCATTATGTCTGTCATCCTGTAATTATAGCCCAAATCAAAGTACTCGTACCTTGTTTTTTCTGACTGGCCATGGTGCCTAAATCGTTTACAGAGCTCTGCAAACTCAGGGTTGTTTGTTGTAATCATACCCCCCTCTCCAGTCACCAGATTCTTGGTTGCGTAGAACGAGAAAGCAGCGATATCGCCCAAACTACCGCTCTTCTCACCATTGAACTCTGCCCCAACAGACTGAGCAGCATCCTCAATTATCCTAAGGTTATGCTTGGCTGCTATCTCTCTCAAGGCATTATAATCAGCAGGCTGGCCATAGAGGTTCACTGCAATTATGGCCTTTGTGTTTGGAGTTATTGCAGCCTCAATCTTGCTCGGGTCAATATTGAATGTCTCCTCACAGATATCAACAAAAACCGGCTTTGCACCCTGCATTAGTATCGAATTTGCAGTTGCCACAAAGGTAAAGGGCACAGTTATTACCTCATCACCCTGCCTTATACCCAAAGCATAAGTGCAGCAATGTAAAGCAGCAGTGCCACTATTAACAGCAATAGCAAACTTAGTGTTGCAGAGCTGGGCAAACCTCTTTTCAAACAAGGCAACCTTTGGTCCTTGGGCAATGATGCCAGACTTCAGCACTTCCTTTATTAAGCCCAACTCTTTATCCCCAACCACTGGGCTGGCAATTGGTATCATTCCTTGTTCACCTTATTGTAATGTTCTTTGCTAATCTCAATCTTTTCTCCACATGACGAGCATAGGAACACCACGCTTTCATTAGTCTCAGCCACCTTTTCTTGAAGCCTCATCCCGCATTTGCAAACAAACCCAACCAGCCGGGCAGGGTTGCCCACAACCAAGCCATGGGGTGGCACGTCCTTTGTAACAACAGAGCCAGCCCCAACCATCGCATACTCCCCAATAACCCTATCCCCACAGATTATTGTTGAGTTGGCACCCAGAGATGCGCCACGCTTGACTAGGGTTTTTGCCACCCTACTATCGTCCCATATAAACGCCCTTGGATAGAGGTCATTTGTAAAGGTTACATTCGGTCCAACAAAGACCTCATCCTCAAGCACCACCCCATGCCAAACAGAAACATTATTTTGGATCTTAACCCTGTTGCCAATTATGGCACCCTTATCAATGTAGCAATTCTTTCCAATATTACCCTCAGAGCCGATTTTAGAACCAGAGCGCACATGTGTGTGGTGCCAGAGTTTTGTCCCAGGGCCTATCTCAGCGCCCTCTTCAACAATTGCTGTCTCGTGCTTGTAGTAGTCCTTAGCCAAGATAATGCCCCCTTTTTTAGGAAGGAAAATAAGTCTTTGTTTTTAAAATTTTTCTATATTCCAGTGCTAACACTCAACCCAACCAGGATAGCCATCAAAAAACACCACAGAGCAAAGTAGTGCAGTTTCCCCAAGAGGAAAACCCTAAGAAGCAATCTCAAAGCCACAATACCAAAGACAAAAGCAGTGATAAAACCAACAAAAGCAGCACCCAGTTCAACAGAAGCAATGCCAGGCAGCTGCAACACAAACGCGCCAAACAAGGCAGGTAATGCCAGAAGAAACGAGAATCTTAGAGCGTCCCTCTTGTTAATACCAAGCAACAAACAGGTGGCAAGGGTCATACCAGAGCGAGATATGCCAGGCACCAAAGCAATGGCTTGGGCAAACCCGATAACCAATGCCAAAGGCAGAGTGAGTTTGGCAAACTTAAACACCCTAAACCTTGACATTAAGAGCACAAACCCAGTAAATGTAAAAGTATACGCTAAAAAACCAAAACCAGTAAACATTGCTTCAATTCTATGCCGTAAGAGCAATCCAAGCACCACAATGGGTAAACTGCCAACAAGAATGAACAAAAGGTACTTGCGGTATGGTTTGTATTGCTCAACAAACAATGAAAGCAGTATGCTCTTCACATCCTTCCAAAAAACAACCAAAATAACGAGCATTGATGCAAAATGCAAGAGTGCATCAAGGAAGACTGGCATGGAAATGCCAAAAAAATGCTGCAGAAAAACCAAATGTCCAGAACTGCTCACAGGGAGCCACTCTGTCACCCCTTGCACCAAACCAAGCAGGACGTACCTTAAAATCATAAGGGTTATTCAAAGTATGTAGTATTTAAAACTTCGCTCATATATTGAACTTGATTTCTAAAGTATTGAATTCTACTAGTAACCTCTTTGTGTGGCACTTAGCTTTCTCCTTCGTTTTATGATTGCTGCTGTTATCAACATATCAGTAATTAAAAACAAAAGATATAAAAGTTACAGAGATAATTAATTAAAGATGACACAGAGATACTATATTGACACTTCAATCTGGAGAGATTACTATGAAAACAGAAAAGATAGATTTAGACCCCTAGGAGAGTGGGCTTT
>QMQS01000113.1 GCA_003650585.1 Candidatus Woesearchaeota archaeon | reverse complement strand
TTGATGAAATAAAAAGATACTTTAAATCAAGTGTTAATGTCTTGTTTTCAACTTATCGTGACTATAAATGTTCAAAATGAGGGGTACACAGAAATTAAAACTTGAGTGGCTATGCATAGCAGTATCACTGCTTTTGGTTTCTGCTTGCAGCAGTGGAAATCAAATTGATCTGAGCTGTAAAGATTGTAATGTTGTGTTTATTACCTTTGATGTCCTGCGTGCTAGGAGCTTGCCCTGTTACGGCTATTATAGGAACACTGCTCCATTTATATGTGGACTGAGGAATCATGGAATAATCTTTAAGAATACATTCTCACCCGCTCCTAATACACTCCCTGCTCACATCTCTTTAATGACTGGCTTCAATCCTCCACATCATGGTGTTCTCATCCCTTATCGTGATAAGCTACCTCATAATATAACAATACTCCCGAAGCTACTTACCGAGCATGGTTACGAGACGGTTTGGGTGGGAAATCTTTACATACCCCAATTACCCTTTGAAACCTATAAGCCCGCATTCACACAGGTAGCAGGGACTGATTGGGACTCAGGGCTCAGATGGCTAGAGAGCAATAGTGACAAAAAGTTCTTCATATCCTTTTATAGTGATTCTCTTCATAGCCCTTACACTCCTCATAAAGAGACAGTTGTAAGGTTACTGAGAGATGAATTAGAAACTAAGCCCTATCTGAATAAGCTGGTTAATGGGATTGTTTACAACGAGTCCGAGTTGGAATACCTAGCGATATTGAATATTACCAGAAATCCAGCCAAATATTTTCCTCAAGAGTACTTAGCCAATTACTCAGATATTTTATACAGTGGGAATGCCTCCTTAATAAAGCAGTTCTTGAAGAAAATTTATTTTAGAGGAGTCTCATGGGAAGAAATTTATCGCAGGGTTATCTCTTTGTACAACATTCGTAATAGTATTTATTGGTCTCAATTCAACAAGAGCGATCCGAAGGGCCTTGAGTTGGTAAAGACTCTTTATGAGGCCGAAATACTTGAAGCAGATTCTTTAGTTAAGGAAGTTTTCCAAGTCTTGAAGCAAAAGGGATTACTCAACAGAACAATAGTCATCATCACATCAGACCATGGAGAGGAATTTTACGAACATGGAAGGAGAGACCACAATCAACTCTATGATGAAATTCTACACGTGCCCCTAATAATTTATCATCCTAGGTTCAATGGGAGAATTGTTGTAAATTATTTGGTTCAGTTGATTGATCTCTTCCCAACAGTGTTTTCCATGATAGGTATTGAGCACCCGGAGGTGGAAGGAAAGAACTTATTGCCCTATTTAAACAACAGAATTCGAGAACCAAATGAATATGTATATGCAGGTCCCTGGGATGATACAATAGCTATAAGAACAACCAACTGGAAGTACATCTCTCGCAAGAATGGCACCAGGGAACTCTACTTTTTGAGAAATGATTCAAATGAAAAATTCAATTTGATAGACAAGTATCCAGATATAGCAGAAAATTTAAACTCGGAGCTTGAGAAATACTTTTCCACTGCTGTTAAACACACTGGCGAGTTCCCCACTTGGATTAATGAGAGCAAAAGAAAAAAACTAATAAAAACAGGATATTGGTAACCCTAACGAAAGCTTTTAATACACACTACTACACCATGGTTCTATGAGCCCCTCACCACTTAACAAAAGAAAAACCAAAGCCTATTTTGATGATTTAATTGTTCAATTAGAGCCTACTTACTTATGCAATCTGAAATGCATAATGTGTGCTCATACTTATCGAGACAAAGTCCACGGTGATATTCAACCATACATGAAACTAAGTCTGTTCAAAAAAATCCTTAACGAGATTGTGGATTTTTGTTTGTCCAATTCTGTGAGTGTGAATACCCTACAACTTTTTTGGTATGGTGAACCTCTGTTGCACCCGGACATTGTGGAGATGATAGAATATGCAGTAGTTCTGAATCAACAGTATAATCTATTTAAAATGATAAAGATAGACACCAATTTTATACCAATATCCCATAGCCAGATAAGGAGGATTGTTGAGATTTGCGAGGAGTATAGGGATAACTCCTTAAGATTTTCATTCTCTCTCGATGCAATCTCACCTCAGACATACCAGAAGATAAGAGGTGGAGATTTCAACAGGGCTATGAGCAACATTATGTACCTCATAAAGATGAAGGAGAGCTACCATGCATTGTCTCCGTTTATGACTTTTCAATTTATTATTCATCCCTTCAACTACAATGAAACAAAGGGTTTTGTTGATTACTGGATGGAAATCCTAAGAAGATTGAAGACTAGGACTAAGGGTAATGCTATTTATCTCAGGAAGCTTGTATATTTGAAGCAGGCTTTAAACCATACTGAAAAAGAGACTGTAAAGATACACCAGAATTGCATCAAGGGTGCCAATTTCGATTCTATAGTAGAGGACCACTTTAGGTTGATAATAGATAGAGCAGAATTGACTCCTAGGCAAACCAGTGGAAAGAGAGAGCCCTGCGGTTCATTGTGGAAAAACCCCTCTATAGCCTCAAACGGCGATTTAACTTTCTGTTGTAAGGATGAGATGCTTAGATTTAAACTTGGCAATCTCAAACATAACACCTTCTCTGAATTGTGGGATGGCAAGCTTATAAACGAACTGAGAATGGCCCAGATTAATGGAGACTTTAATGAGCCAGAAATTTGCAGGGATTGTTCAGGCCATATGTTCATAAAAATAAGCCCTAGTGAAATCGCTACTTATATCAATACAGTTAAATCATAAAGATTATAAGTTTGACTATATAAGGGAACTATTATGAGGGTTTTGCTTGCTATTGCGCCTTATGATATTTGCGAGTTTTATCCCTCTTATCAGTCAAGGAGACTAAGGCTATTCAAAGGGAAAGGTCTAATTCCAGGAGTTACCCCTCCCCTTGGTCTACTTTATTTGAGTGCCACACTTAAGCGACATGGGATTAAAGTTAGGGTGTTTGATGGGGCTCACCATGACAGGAATGATTTTTTTGAACTCTTGAATTCCTTTAAGCCCAATCTGGTAGGGTTCTCTTCTACTGCTCCGATGTGGCAAAGGACATTAGAGCTGGCAAGAATAGTAAAAGAGAGGTATAAATTACCCATAGTGGTTGGTGGTGCGAATAT
>QMQS01000112.1 GCA_003650585.1 Candidatus Woesearchaeota archaeon | reverse complement strand
GATGAATAATATTCAACAGCCAAGCCATTGCTCACATACCAGCGCAATCCCTCCAAGTCCCGCCCCACTCCCACATCAGAGCTTAATTGCTTGGGGGCGTATCTCTCTATGAAATGCACCACTAACACCCTGTTCCAATCCTGGATGCCCAACCTCTCAGCCAAGCAAGCAATCTCATACTGGTGCTCTGTAATCAGCCTCTTGTTTGGAGAGGGGGTGGTTGGTTTAGAGAGTTGCATGGTTGTTCTACACCCAAAAAACAAATTTAATTTAGTGCTTGGCTTTTATATGCCTTTCCAGCCCTGCACGAGTTTTAAACTCTCTACCACAGAACTCACAGATAAAACCAGGTGCTTCTGTCTTCAATGCTTCGTTGCTCCTGGTTTGCAGTCTTGTCCTTAGCCAACTAAGTCCGAGTATTAGCAACAGAATGCCAATACCAAGTATGATATAAGGGTAATAGAGCACCAAGAAACCCCACACCAGATTCCAGAGCTTGTCCCAATGCTTGTTCAGCACCGCAAAAAGGTAAACACCCAACCCAGCCAGTACAAGCAGTGTGAGCAACACAAGTGTAACCCGTCTGAGGATTCTCACCATTGTGGATTCCCTATACTGCGACGCAAGATAGAAAACAAACTCTGCCACAAGGAGCACTGCAAGTGCTATCCAGAAGTAAACCCAATAATTCTGTTTCTGGTGTGGCTCTGCCATCAAGCCGGTTTGGTTAATGGTCTCATTCTGGGCTATCTGAAACATTGAAACAGTCGAGACTGGCTTTTCAGCCCCTGCAAAGATTTTTGGTAAATAAACATAGGCAAAATACGCGGCCAATCCCCAAACCACTAGCAGCACCACAACCACGAGCAACTTCAACCATGGGAGCCTTCTAAATCTGCTCTCTTTAAACCTGAGTTTAACCAAGCCAGGTCTTTTCTTAACACCACGCCTCTTCCTGATAACAAGGCAAGTTATCAAAATAATCATAACCAGGATCAGAGCTGCCAAGCCAATAATTACCCAAAGCAAATAGCCCCAACTTGGTGGGGTGTACGGCAAGGCAGAGCAGTTTGTGTTAACATTCAATGGCAATTTTATGCTTTTCTCCTGCTGGGTGTATTTTGTCCTTATCTTGAGTGGTACTTGCCTACCACCCCAAGCACATGGTGGCACAATAGCTAGGGTGATGAATCTACTTGAGTTCCCAGCTATGGTAATATTGTTCTCTGAAAAGGTTGCATTAACACCAGGCACTTCTAAACTGTAAACCTCCTCAAACACACCAGGATTGTGTAGCATGAGGTTGTACTCAAATCTATCGCAGCGACACCCCTCTGGTGTGGAGAAAGTTAAGTTTACATCAATGTTTGAGCATGCCTTCACCAAGAAATACTGTGTGAAGGACTTCATCACATTCATATCATTCGCAATAATAGTCTTTAAAGGAAATCTGCCCTTGATGTTACAAGGCACCCTCACAAACACCCTTGCAATTGCTGTTTGCTTGGGTTCAAGCACAAAACTATTGGGCACTATTGTGGCATATTTAGCCAAGTAGCCGCTCTGATAAAGGGTGAAGGCAGCCACAAAGTCCCCTGTGTTCACCACAGTGATATTGTACTCTATGTCCCTACAAGAGCAAGTCTCATACTTCCTCTCATAAGTATACGCAGAGAAATCAGCAGAAAATTGTACGGGGGAGGCAGCGAAACAGTTGAAACTAAGGAACAAACCCAAGAGTATAATTAGTAACCAAACCCTCTTTATCATTTGGCCTCCCCGAATAAAAAATTAGGGAAAAAAGAAAAATTTAGTAGTAGGTTTCTCCCGAAACCTCCTCTTCGCTCTCCTCAGCCCCTCCTCTCAGTTTTCTCAGACCTAGTATGAGTCCGATAACAACCAAGATGAGGATGAGCACAACTAAGGCTATCTCTAAGCCCCGAGTCACGCTCACACCGCTTGGTGCCTTACCGACATTGGCGGTGAAGGTTAGCTCTTTCAGTGTTTCGCCTTCAACAGTGTTCAGAGCCACACTGAACTGGTATTCACCAGGTGCAGTTGCTCTTGATGCTGTTGCATAGACAAAGGCTGTCTTTGTCTCACCACCATTGAGCACCAAAACATTGCTTGGGGAAAGCTTCAATGAGCCCCATGCAACCTGCGGTATTGAGAGCACGATGGTGCGTGCAGTGGAACCAGTGTTGGTTATTGTTATTGGGTACACAACACCCTGTCCGCCTGCAACCACATCTTTGCTCAAGGTTTCAAGGGTAACCACTATCTTTTCCTCTACCTCTTCCTCAGGTGCTTCACATGGACCAGCTGAGGCAATCTCGATTGAGGTTGTGAAGTCTGGAGCGCTCTCATAGCCCTCATCATACATAACCTCAACATCAACTTCGTACCTGCCTGGCTCGACATTGCACCTTGGTATCTTGAGGTAAAGCTCCTCGCTGGAAATTGAATCCCCTGCCTCCAGTTCGTCTATGTAGTCAGTTGCAGAGACACCAAGCTCAGGTATTGAAACCACTACCTTGATGCCCTCTTCATCCTTGTCCCCATAGTTCTTTAATCTCACTGAGGCGATTAAATATTCGCCAGCATAAACTGTGTTTTCTGGAGTGAACCAAACATCCTTAACCTTGATGTAATGCCTAGGAGCATCAATCTTGAGGTTGTAGTTCTGAATTAACTCTTCACTGTATCTGTCTGACACAATAACCCTCAACTTGTAGTTGTCTTTCTCTACCTTCTCTGGAAGCGTGATGTAAAGCTTCTTCACATACACAACTCCCTCTTCAACATCAAAAACATGTGTGGAGTCAGAAACGGGCTCAAAGTCACTATACTCATAACCACTTATAAAAGCCTCAACCTGAACATCGCTTGCATCTCCAGTCGCTAATAGAGTCACTTTAATCTCAACTCTCTGTCCTCGCTCCAAATCAAGCCTATTGGGTGCTGATGGGTCCAGCACTGTTCCGTCCACTTGAACTTTCTCTATTTCAACTGGTATTGCAGTAGCACTGACAAACCCAACTGCAAGCAAGGTTGCCAATACTAATAGCATCAGTTTCAACTGTTTCATTGTACCTACCCCCTATTTATTTTGTAGTATTATTACCAACCTAAAACCTAAACTAATATTTAAATGTTTCGGTCTTTTTAGTATATCGCAGTAGTTACAAATTAATACTATTC
>QMQS01000111.1 GCA_003650585.1 Candidatus Woesearchaeota archaeon | reverse complement strand
TACAGGAAGAGAAAAGAGGCAGAGATGGTTCAATGGAGAGAGTTTGCTCTTAAGGATTTCGTTGCCAAGTTGCTTCCAGTATTGGATAGCTTTGAGCTTGCTTTGAGGGCAGAGTCTACCAAAAACCTAAAACAGGGCATAGAGATAATTTATTCCCAACTCATGGACATACTGAGGGGTGAGGGTCTAGAGGAAATCAAAGAGAACAAAAAGTTTGATTCAACTTTACACGAGGCAATACTTACAGAAAAGGCAAACAAACCCTCAGGAACAATACTTGAGGTGTTTCAAAAGGGATACAAATTTAAGGGTAAGGTGCTTAGGGCTGCCAAGGTAAAGGTGGCTAAGTAAAATGCTAATATCCAAAGACACCCCAAAAGAGGCGATACTTGAACTTGTTGAGAAAGAGTGCAAGCTTTGCGGGCATTGTTGCCTATTCAGCTCTGGCATAGTGCTGGATGATGAGATTCCAAGACTTGCAGAGCACCTTGGAATGAGTACAGAGGAGTTCAAAAAAAGGTACCTTGAACAATTTACAAAATTTCACACCACACGACATAGATTCAAGCAGGTGAGGGTTGGTAGTGCACCCCACGGCAGGTGTGTGTTTTTGGACTTAGAGACCAACAAATGCAAAATACACGAGGTTAAGCCACTCCATTGTCGCATTAGCACCTGCTCCATATACGGCGAAGATGTTCAGAAGTGGTTTGATGTGAATTTTTTCCTTAATCCGAATGATCCCCAATCAGTTAGGGAGTACAATCTATATTTAGAATTTAAAGAGCCATTGCTTGGTGCTGAGCTCGAGTCATTGTTACCTGAAGAGGATTTGAAAAAAATACTCAACTATGAGAGGTGGTAAGAATGACCGAAAAAACATATAGCAAAGCAATAGGCATTGATTTAGGTACCACTTTCTCAGCTGTCGCTGTCATGGAAGGTGGCAAACCCACTATCATACCAAATAGTGAGGGTGATAGAACCACTCCAAGTGTTGTGCTCATTAAGGGTTCTGAGATAATCGTTGGAAAGCATGCAAGAAACCAAGCTATAATCGACCCTGAGCATACAGTGCGTAGTATAAAGCGACATATGGGTGAAAGGGACTTTAGGGTAACTATAGAGGGTAAAGAATACACCCCCCAGGAGATATCTGCTATGATACTTCAGAAGCTTAAGCGTGATGCAGAGGCATACCTGGGGACAGAGGTTAAGGATGCTGTTATTACTGTGCCGGCTTATTTCGAGGACGCTCAGAGGCAAGCCACAAAAGACGCTGGAAGAATTGCTGGCTTAAATGTATTGAGAATTATCAATGAACCAACTGCTGCTGCTTTGGCTTATGGCTTGGACAAAGAAAAATCAGGGAAAGTGCTTGTGTTTGATTTTGGGGGTGGCACATTTGATGTGTCTATTCTTGAGATAGGAGATGGTGTGTTTGAGGTAATTGCGACTTCAGGAGACAACCACCTTGGTGGGGACGATATAGACGAGTTAATTGTGGATTGGTTGGCTGAGGATTTCAAGAAGAATCATGGTATAGACCTCAGGGCAGACAAACAAGCATACCAGAGGTTGAAGGAAGCCGCAGAGAATGCAAAAAAGGAGCTCTCCACAGCCATGAAAGCCACGATAAACCTACCATTTATCACTGCCACTGATAAAGGCCCATTGCACTTACAAAAGGAATTGACAAGGAGTCAGTTCGAGAAGTTGATTGAGGACATCCTCAAGCGCTTGGAGGGCCCCACAAGGAGGGCATTAGAGGATGCCAAACTCGAGCCAAAGGACATTGACAAAGTTATATTTGTTGGGGGTTCAACAAGGATACCAGCAGTGCAGAGGCTTGTCAAAGAGATAATCGGTAAAGAGGGTGAGAAGTCCATAAACCCAGATGAGGCGGTTGCCCTTGGAGCAGCTATTCAAGCAGGTGTGCTTAAGGGAGAGGTTAAGGACATATTATTGCTGGATGTAACCCCATTGAGCTTGGGTATAGAGACCTTGGGTGGGGTTTTCACCAAGATTATTGAGAGGAACACAACAATCCCTGTTAAGAAATCCCAAATTTTCTCAACAGCGACAGACAACCAACCAGCGGTCTCTATTAAGGTTTATCAGGGAGAGAGACCAATGGCTAAGGACAACAAGCTGCTTGGACAGTTTGATTTAGTGGGCATACCTCCTGCGCCAAGGGGTGTGCCACAGATAGAGGTGACATTTGACATTGATGCAAATGGAATTGTGCATGTGTCAGCGAAAGATTTAGGCACTGGCAAGGAACAATCCATACGCATAACTGGAGCTGAGAGACTAAGTGAGGAGGAGATAAAACGCATGATGGAGGAGGCCAAGAAATACGAAGAGATTGACAGAAAGAAGCGTGAGGAAGCAGAGACAATCAACCAAGCAGATGCCTTGGTATATTCTACTGAGAAGCTTTTGGATGAGTTAAAAGACAAGATAGACGAGAGCACAAAGAAGGAGATTGTTAAACTCAAGGATGAATTAAAGAAGTTACTTGAGCCAGAAAAGAAGGATATTGAAGCGATTAAGTCAAAAGTTGAGGAGCTCACAAAGAAAACCCAGGAGGCCTCCATTAAGTTGTACCAACAGGCTCAGCAGCAAACCAGTGAGGAAAAAGAGAAGGGGAGTAAGACATACGATGCAGAGTATGAGGTAAAGGACAAGGAAAAGGATAAGGGGAAGGGCAAGTAAGAATGCCAAAAGACTACTATGAGATTCTTGGAGTGAGTAGAGACGCATCATTGGACGAGATTAAAAAGGCATACAGAAGGTTGGCTAAGAAGTACCACCCTGACCTCCACAAGGGCAATAAGGAATATGAGGAGAAGTTCAAAGAGATAAATGAGGCATACAAAGTGCTCTCAGACCCGAAACTGAGGGCAAACTATGATAGGTTCGGAACCGCAGAGGACACAGGGTTTGGAACAGGGTTCCAAGGCTTTGATTTTGGTTTTGATGAGTTTGACCTTGGGGACATATTCGAAACATTCTTCGGTGGGACAGGGAGGAGGTATACCAAGCGTGCTAGGCACGGTGCTGACATTGAGGTTGAGATTAAACTAACTCTAGAGGAGGTTGCAACTGGAGCCACAAAAACCATTACACTGCGTAGAGAGGTTGAGTGTGAGCATTGCAATGGCACTGGAGGGGAGCCGCCCTCAGGCGTACAGCGCTGCTCAATCTGCCAAGGAACTGGCTATGTGCGTCACACTCGAAGCACACATTTTGGAATCTTCTCCACAACAGTGC
>QMQS01000110.1 GCA_003650585.1 Candidatus Woesearchaeota archaeon | reverse complement strand
TTTTGATTCAGCAAATTTATCAACATCACTTCCATGGGGAACCTGTGTTCACTCTGCCCTAGAAAAAGGGTATACAATTATTGTTTGAAATTCTTAATAATCACTTAATAATAGCAAAATACTTATAAACAATATCATTTCATGTTTGAATGATGAACTCAACAAGTCTAAGGGTAGAGTTGGTTACAAATCTTAGAGTGATGCCTGTGAAGATAGCTCAGGAAACTGGGCTTTATACTGCATGTGTTCAGGCAATGGACAACCCTGTTGCTAAGACACTCCCCTGTGGCATTAATCCCTCCCATCTCTTAGAATTGGCACAAAATCCAGCCTATTCCCTTAAAGATTTGGGTAGGTTGCTTGATGTTTCATATGAGTCTGTGAGGCAAGCTCTAATCCAACTGGGTGTTCATCCTGCATGGAAATCCTCAAGAAGGGCTTTTTTAGAATGGATGCTAAGCTACAATAGAAAGTTAAGTCTGCTAAAACGTCTAATGCAAGATTTGTTAGCAATCCCTCGTATACAATTAGAGCGTCTTGTAGAGGGTTTGTCAGCCATACCCCGCCCAGGGCTAGAGCATTTGGTGCTTGATTTGTTAGCTGTAGCACGCACTAAAGGTGATGGGTATGAACAGGAAGCGATGGATAAGGCGATTGCTTATAGGTACTCCAGATGTCCCCACACAACCATCCCTTTAGCAAAATTGTTCGAGTTGTTCCACACATATATCTTTGGTATTGCCCATGGGGAGAGACCTATGCTAAAGCAGGTGGGTGCAAGATTAGGGCTACATTTTACAACTGTCTCTAAAGTGCTTATTAAAATGGATGCTGGTAAACCATATGTTGGTGTTAAGCATTACGAAAAACTGACCTCATACCAAATGAGACAAGTTGCTATGGCATGCATAGTGGACACGAGATTGAATAATTCTGATATGGGTTATCTATTAGGAATCCCTCCTAATAAGTTTAGGGATTTTAGAAGGAGGAGGAGTTTAAAAGCAAGACAGCCACCATTCTTGAAGAACGATTGCTTTGGTAGAAAACTGATGTACAGTGATGCCATCAGACTTTACCAAGCACTAGGGGATGGGTGTTCATTGAAGGAGGCGAGGTTAAAGGTCGGGCTTAGCCATAAAGATGCTAGATGGCTCTTGAGGAATAGGAGAGAGATTGAAATAGAGGTTGAGAGGTTTATGAACTACATAAGGGCTTTAGACCTTTATGATGCCCTTGATTTGGGTTATGGAAAGGAGGAGGCAATGTACCTGGCTGGGATTACTTCTGAGGTGGACTACTATTATTTAATTCAAGCAAGAGAGACATTGGAGGCAAGAGTGGAAAAAGTCCTAGCTAACTCACAAAGTATTTAAACCCCTAACAGATTAGAAATATTGTGAAGGAAGCAATGTTCTATCAAAAATTAAAGGATGGCGTTGTGCAGTGTCAACTCTGTCCCCACTTTTGTACAATCAAGCTAGGGGAACGGGGCAGGTGTGGGGTGCGTGAGAATGTGGCGGGCAAGCTTTATTCTCTTGTTTACAATCGCTTGGCTACCTATGCGGTTGACCCAGTTGAAAAGAAGCCATTGTTCCATTTTTACCCTGGAGAAGATGCCTTTTCTATATCTACTGTTGGGTGCAACTTCTCTTGCCTCTTCTGTCAGAATTACGCTTTGAGCCAGTCCCCTAAGCCAGATAAAGAGGTTTATGGCGAGCTAGTCACTGCAAATGAAGTTGTGAGCATGGCAATGGCTAAAAATTGCTCAATTATTTCCTATACCTACTCTGAGCCCACTATTGCATTTGAGTATTATTATGAGATTATGAGGCTTGCAAAATCTAAGGGGTTAAGGAACACCTTTGTTACAAATGGTTTTATTAACTCTCAGCCATTGAAGAAATTAGCAAATTTTCTGGATGCTGCCAATGTGGACCTCAAATCTTTTTCAGAAGAGTTTTACCAAAATATTGTAGGGGGGAGTTTGAAGCCAGTTCTGGATGCTATAAAACTCTACCACAAATTGGGCATATGGGTTGAGGTAACAACGCTTGTGATACCTGGTAAGAACGACTCAGAGGAGGAGCTTTACAAGATTGCTGAGTTCATTGCTGGTGTTGATGCTAACATACCCTGGCACATAAGCAGGTTCTTCCCATATTACAAGATGCAAGATGTGGAGCCCACACCTGTGGAGACATTGCTCAAAGCGGCAGAGCTGGGCAAGAAAGCAGGGTTGAGGTATATTTATGTGGGCAATGTGCCTTTGGGTAGCAAATATGAAAGCACATTCTGCTGGAAGTGTGGGGAGATTGTGATAGCCAGGCAGGGTTTTTATGCTCAGAGTCATCTCAAGCAAGGTGGAGTTTGCCCCAAGTGTGGTGCTAAGATCGCTGGGAGGTTTTAAGTGTGTTGACTCTAGTGTTTTGGTTATTTATTACAAACTTTGTTATTATTCTGTATGGGAGATTTTTAGGCAAGTGGTTACGAGGACCATATTTTATTCCAGCAATAGGTACATTCTTTTTATTAGGCGTGGTGTTGATATTTTTGACAATAAAAGAGAGAGCAAGAGGGCTACAGAGAAAATTTTTGATTTTATCTAGTGCTTCTGCAATATTCTTCTTTGTTTCTGTTATGCTACACAACCTCTTTTATGGATTGGCAATACTTACTAGTAACTTTACTCTGCTGAGGTATTTGATGCTTTGTCTTAATGTGGTGTTTTTTATCGTGGCAGTATTTGTATGTCCAGTATTATTTCTTGTGGGAGTAATTGGGAATATTGCTCTTATGTTACGAAAAAAGTTTAGTTGAATATGGAATAAATTTTATAACATATAACAGCTTTAATGTACTGAACATGGAGGTTTTGGACGTAGTTGACAAGGATGATAATATTATAGGTAAAGCACCAAAAAAGGAGGTCTATAGAAAGCTCTTACGTCATAGAATAGTGCATGTTTTAATCTTTGACAACAAAGGGAGAATGGCTCTACAGCTGAGAAGCAAGAGGGTATCTTTCTGTCCAGGCCACTGGTGTACAAGTGTGGGTGGGCATGTGCAATCTGGAGAGAGTTATGAGGAAGCAGCTCTGAGGGAATATCAAGAGGAACTGGGTACCACGTCTAAGCTTGAATTCTTTAGCAAAGATAGCTATGAAGTAGCTGGGTGTCCACCTAAGGTCCTAGTAACATTCAAAACACAACACGATGGGCCATTTTTTCCCAATCCAGATGTGGTTGCAAAGCTTGAGTTCTTTTCAATTAAAGAGATAGAAAAGATGATAAAAAGTGGAGAGAAATTTCATCCAGAGCTTTTGTTTTTGTTGAGAAAGTATTTCTTGTAGCTCTCTTTTGATA
>QMQS01000109.1 GCA_003650585.1 Candidatus Woesearchaeota archaeon | reverse complement strand
GAAAAACCCCAATAATATCCCCCCCAACTGATTGTATATCCCCAATAGGTGAGGAGTTGATTCTAAAAGGTCTGAAGAAGGAGGTAAATGCAGATTTCTTTACTGCTGTAACGAGACCCCCTGCAGTTTATCGTGGCAACCCATTTGTAATAGAGGTAGGGCTTGCTTATGGGGGAGAGTTAGAAGCAGACTCACCTGTAAAGATTATGAGGTTTGCCAATCGGGTGCCCTTGCTATACCAGAAGGGGGCATGTGCCATAACAGAGGCAGTAACCACCACAAACTGGAAGGCGTATCATCTTAAGCAACCAAAGGGCTCTAGACCATACGGGCCTTTGCTCATACTCGTTCATATGGCCTCTGTTTGGGTGCCCTTCACTTCTGAAGCAAAGGAAGCAATAGCCCATTACCCAGAGATTATCAAAGAGATAAAACTGGGGTTACAGGAATGCGGGCGAAAACTAGGAGCTTATTTGAGTAGAAGGGCAAAGGCAGCAAAGGAGATAAAGCGCTTTGAATACCTAAGGAAGTATGTTCCCCATGTTGCAGAGGCACTCAAAGAGCTAAATGAACTCAGTGATTATGAAGCTGAGAGGGTTCAAAAACTCTTGTTGGAGGTTTTGGAGGATGACAGACGCTATACAAAAAATAATGGAGCTCTCCAAGGAAGTCTACAGGGCTATCTTGCAAAAGAAGAAGCCTCAGATGAGCATACCGATCCGCTCACTGAGTAATGTTGACTATGACCCTAAGGAGGGCTATCTCAAACTAAAGGGTGGACTAAAGACAAGAACGCTGACAGCCATTACAGTAAAGACATTTGCCCAGACACTGCGCATGATGGCTCTCTCAAAAGAGTTGATTAAGACAGACGACATTGCAACTAAGAGAGAGGCATACTATGTCTCTAAGAACTGGGGAGAGGCACGCTTCAAGGAACAGCCAGAGTCAGACAATGTGATAGACGACCTTGAGGCAATGTTTGGCATAAACAGAGAAGCACTTGGGTTTATACCAGAGGAGAAGGGAGGGGCAGTGGCTGGCAACCTCAAGGTAATAGACATTGACCCCAACACTGGTAAGGAAATAAAGATTGACTGCTCAAAGATGGGCACCGGTGCCTACTCTATTCCAAATTCGGTGGAGCACCTGAGGTTTGAGACAAATGCTAAGTTCATCCTTGCTATAGAAACAGCAGGTATGCACCAGCGTTTGGTCAAGCATGGATACTGGAAGAAAGCCAACTGTATACTTATCAGCATGGGGGGTGTGCCAACCAGGGCATGCAGGAGGTTTATAAGAAGGCTGAGTGAGAGTGCCAAGATACCTGTGTATGGGTTCGTGGATGGCGATATGTATGGCTGGTGTAACATTTATAGAACCCTAAAGGTGGGCTCAGGTAACGCCGCACACATAAATGAATACTTCTGTGTGCCACATGCCAAGCTATTTGGGATTACCACACAGGATATAATTAAGTATGATTTGCCAACACACCCACTCTCAGAGGTAGACATAAAGCGCGGCTTAGATGCTTTAAAGAACGACCCATTCATTAAGCAGCACCCTGCTTGGCAGAAAAACATCAAGGAGCTCATCAAGATGAAGAGGCGTGCAGAGCAGCAAGCCCTAGCAAAGCACGGCTTGAATTATGTAATGGAGCGGTATTTGCCAGATAAGCTGAAGAATCCGAGCAGCTGGTTGCCATAACTTTTGAAGACAACCCATAAAATGGAAATAATTATACTGGGAAGTGGCGGTTTCCAGACCATCCCCAAGCCCTGTTGTCAGTGTAGAGTGTGTGCAGAAGCAAGAATTAAAGGGCCTCCTTATTCCAGAAATGGACCGTCTATTTTTTTGAAGGATATTAATGCGATATTTGACACGCCAAAAGACATAGTCCTTTCTGTAAACCGTGAAGGTATTAAGAAAGTTGATAATATCTTCTATACTCATTGGCACACAGACCACACAGAAGGGATGCGTATTGTTGAGGAGATAACAGCGAGTTGGAGTGAGAGGCCCCCATTTGAGTTAAAGAACCATAGCCACCCAATCAATGTACTTGCACCCAAGCAAGTGATTAAAGAGTTGAAGAGAATTAAATCTCCCTTAGGCTCTTATTTTGATTATTTTGAATCGCAAAATTACATTAAAATAAAAGCTTTGGAATTTGGCAAAGAAAAAGTGCTTAACAATATAAGAATTACCCCCATCAAGAATAATTTCGATGGAAGAGTGACCTCCACTTCCTACTTAATCAAGGAGGATGACAAAGAGGCGGTTTATATGCCCTGTGACCCCAAGCCGTTTGAGAGCCTTGTGTTCCTAGAGGGGTGCGATTTATTCCTAGTAAGCTCACCCTTTATTGAATCAAAGCAGGGGCTAAAGAAAATCCCTAAAACCCATCCTCTAAGGGATGAATTGTTCTCACTAGAGGAGCTAATCGATTTAATCAAAAGGTACAAGATAAAGAGGACAGTTGTGGTTCACATTGAGGAGATGTGGGGACTTTCGTATGAAGATTACAAGCTGTTGGAGAAAAAATATGCTCAATATAACATAATTTTCTCATTTGATGGATTAAGATTAAAGGTATGAAATTGAATAAGGCAAGCAACTTGCAATATCAGAAAGATTTAAAAATTCATTCTCAAGCTCTTGGCTGTGGAGCCGTATCAAGCCATGGCAAGCTTTTCAAAAAAGCTTGAGCAAAACAGTGGACCCGTAGCATAGTCTGGATAATGCGGCGGCCTTCTAAGCCGCAGATCGGGGGTTCGAATCCCTCCGGGTCCGTAACGTATGTGGAGGACACGGAGACCAGGAGAACTTTTATGTTTTCCGCTGCCTCCGGGTCCGTTGAGTTAGCATATGAATCGTAAACCAAGAAAAAGTTGCCTTCTCTGCTCTTTAAACCTCCTTAAGCACCACAAGTGTTTGGGTTTTATCCACCCCTGCAAGATTCCTAAGCTTGTCAACAACAAATGAGTTCAATGCCTCAACACTACCCACACTAACCTTTATCAAGAGGTCCTTTTCGCCTGCTATTATAGAAATCTCCTCAACCTCCTCCATTAGCTTAACTTTCTTGGCAAGAGCTATCTGGTTTGTATTGGTTTTCTTAAGCACAGAGTAATCCACATTGGCAAGTATGTAAGCAGACACGAGTTTCCCAAGCCTTTTCTTATCCAAAACCACTGTGTAGCCCCTTATCACACCCTCCTGCTCCAATCTCTTCATTCTATTATAAACTGTAGTAACAGGAAGGCGAGCCCTTTTGGCTATCTGCTTTATGGACAACCTCGAGTTTTGCCTCAACACATTGATTATAGCTCTGTCTTTCTCGTCCATAAATGGAATGAATATTCAATATTATTT
>QMQS01000108.1 GCA_003650585.1 Candidatus Woesearchaeota archaeon | reverse complement strand
TCACACTGCAGTATACTGACATGATTAATAACAAATACACAAAATCGGATGTGCTTGGGCTAGAGATAGGTGGCAAACCAAGTCTGCTTGTTGAACTCGAGGAATCTGCGGTGCTCACTCCTGGCTCAACTGGCGAGATTGTCATTAGCATTGTGAACAATGGCGAGACTGATGTGAAGTTCTTGGAGGTTGTGGTTGGCGAGAGCGAGGAGTATGTTCTGATTGAGGGGGCAACCCAGTACATTGGCAACCTCGATTCTGATGACTACGAGACTGTAAAGGTGAAACTCCACCTCAGGAGCAATAGCACCAGGTTTGAATTGCCAGTCTCGCTAAGGTACAAGGATTCTTTGGGTAATTCCTACACTCACACTGCCACACTTAAAGTGCCATTCTTTACAAGCGAGGAGGCAATAAAGTACGGCTTAGTCAAGAAGAGTAGGACCACTGGGGCACTGGTTACAATCGTAATTATAGTTGTAGGGTTGCTCATCTATAGGTTCTTCAAGAGGCGTCGGGCTGTCCCTGCCTAAAATGCTGTTTGATTATTTTCTTATCTCTCTTCGGAACCTTAGAAGGCGTAGGATAAGGACTTGGCTAACCATGATAGGTATCTTCATAGGCATAGCAGCCATTGTTTCTCTTGTTTCCCTTGGGCATGGCTTGGAGGTAGCAATCAACGAAGAGTTCATGGAGATGGGGACTGATAAGATAATTGTTCAGCCAGGTTCAGGTCATGGATTTGGCACTTTGAGTGGCACAGGTGGTATAACCCTAAGCGATAAAGACTTGGAGGTTGTGCGTAGGGTTAAGGGCGTCAAAGAGGCAGGGGGTTTTGTTTATGGTGTTGCGGGAATTAAGTTTGGAGATTCATTCAAATACACTTGGGTTATGGGCGTCCCCCTAGATAAGTCTAGGGTTGTTATTGAGAGCATGCAGAATGTAGAGGTGGTTGAGGGACGGAAACTTAGGCAGAATGATAAGTACAAGGCTCTAGTAGGTTGGGAAATCTACAATGGCAACCTCTTTGGGGAGAGGGTTGGAATTGGCAACAAGTTGCTTATTGGCAACAAAAGCTTTAGAGTGGTTGGGTTGCTTGCACCCTTTGGCAATCCTCAAGATGACTCCTCTATTATAATCCCACTGGATATTGCCAAGGAGATGTTTGATAAAGAGGATAGTTTGGACACAATAATTGCTCAGGTGGTTAAGGGGGTTGACATGGCTGAGGTTGCTAACAACATAGAAGAGGCATTGAGAAAAGAGAGGAATGTGAGAGAGGGGGAAGAGGACTTTAGCGTGGATACAATGCAGCAACTTATGGAGACCTTTAGTGTTATACTGAATGTTGTGCAGATTGTCTTTTTTGGGATTACAGGCATATCTCTGGTTGTGGGTAGCATTGGTATAATGAACACCATGTACACAGCAGTACTGGAGCGTACAAGAGAGATAGGTGTGATGAAAGCCATTGGCGCGAAGAACTCAGATATACTTTGGATTTTCCTTATGGAGTCTGGTCTGCTTGGGACAGTTGGGGGTGCAATTGGAGTTGCCATTGGCGTTATGCTTAGCAAAGCTGTGCACTACGTTACTACGAGTACAATGGGGATAGAGTACCTAAAGCCATATTTCCCCTTAGAATTGGTACTCGGAGCTCTTGTGTTTTCATTTATACTTGGGTGTGTTTCAGGTGTATTACCTGCCTACAGGGCTTCAAAACTAAAGCCAGTTGATGCGTTGAGGTATGAATAGCGTGTAAAATGTTAAAGGATTACTTTGTTTATGTGTGGAAGCACCTCAGAAGGCGGCGCTTGAGGAGTTGGTTGACCCTAATCGGGGTTTTCATTGGCATGGCTGCTGTTGTGAGTCTTGTTTCTATTAGCCAAGGCATGCAAGACGCGATAGTGGAGCAGTTCGAGAAGGTTGGGGCTGACAGAATAATAGTTACCCCAGGTGGTGCCCTTGCTGGACCCTTGAGTGCTGGGCTTACCCCAGAGAAACTCACGGATAGGGACGTGGCTGTTATACGCAATGTGCGAGGAGTGGCTTTTGCTGTAGGTTTGAGTGCTTCAACTGCAATGATAAAATTCAAGGATGAAGCCACTATGGGGTATGTTATGGGCATGCCCATTGATTCTGAAACCCTTTACAATGTGAAAAAGGTTGGGCTCTTTGATGTGGAAATAGGACGTGACTTGAGGACTAGCTCAAGGTACGAAGCAGTGCTCGGACATAACTTTGCCAAGGACGCCTTTAGCAGGAACATTACTGTGAGAGACACCATAGAGATTAAGGGCAAGGAGTTTAATGTTGTGGGCATACAGAAGAAGGTTGGCACAGGGCTTCATGATATTATAATTAGAATACCAAAACAAGTGGCTAAGGATTTGTTTGGTATAGAAGATGAGAACAACATGATTGTGGTGAGGGTGGCTAAGGGCTATTCACCAGAGGTCGTGGCAGAGAGCATCAAACAGAGATTGAGGAGAGAGCACGATGTTAAAGAGGGTGAGGAGGATTTTAGTGTGGAGACAGCAAAGGAGGTCGTGGAGTCATTCCTCAGGGTGCTTGGGATTGTGCAGGTGCTTATAGTGGGCGTGGCAGCCATCTCGCTTGTGGTGGGCGGAGTGGGCATAATGAACACCATGTATACAGCAGTTGTTGAACGTACAAGAGAGATAGGTATAATGAAGGCAATAGGTGCAAAGAACTCAGATATCCTAACAATATTCTTAATAGAATCAGGCATGTTGGGGCTCACGGGTGGTGCAATTGGTGTTATTATAGGGCTTTTGATAAGCAAGAGTGTTGAGTTACTGGCAAGCAAATACTGGGGCACAACTTTGCTCAAGGCGCATATCTCACCTGGCTTAATCATTGGTGTGTTGTTGTTCTCGTTTGCCCTGGGAAGCATTGCAGGTTTGCTCCCCGCAAGAAAGGCAGCCAAGATGCAACCTGTTGAAGCATTGAGGCATTAGGGCATGGATTCTATTTTAGGCAACAACTCATTTGCTTTAACAATAACTCTTTTGAGATAACTTGGTGGTGTGTGTATCCAAATCCTATCCACTTCTCGTGTTGTCTCTAGACCCAGTTCTTGTGCAACAGCTCTCTCTAGGAATCTCAAGGTGTACTCTGGTTGGTCATACCCCTCACGTGGCTCAAACCCTATCTTAAAGGGTGGAATATGCACCCAAATATCAATTGATTTTGGCCAACTCTGGTTAACCTCCAGCATTGGAACACTTGCAAAACCATACATCTCTGGCTCAAACACAATATTAAAAGCATTTCCATAGAACCTGCCCTTTTCTGCGAAGAGAGGGTAGAGTGGAATGCGCCAAATCTCTTTCAAGAGCACCTCTTGGAATTTTTGTTCGATATCTGGATTGGAGCCGTCTGGTACCCAGGTGGGGATGCTGGGGC
>QMQS01000107.1 GCA_003650585.1 Candidatus Woesearchaeota archaeon | reverse complement strand
CTTAAATTCAGCTGTGGAGTTTTTGCGCAAGCTGGGTTACAAGTATTTTGGCATTCTGGCTGCTAGTTTTGGAGGGGGTGCTGCCTCTCTCTTTGTTGCGAAGCATCAGGATATTGTGAGAGCCCTTGTTTTGTGGAACCCAGTAATAGATTATCAAAGTTTGTTAAAACCAAACCTGCCCTGGCCCAAAAAATACTTTGGAGAAGAGGCAATGAGGAAATTGGAGAAGCAGGGGTTTATCGAGATTGGTAGTTCTTGTTTCAAAATAGGCGAAGCGTTATTTGTTGAATTGAGAAGGCTACGACCTTGGAAAGAATTACAGAAAGTGAGAGTTCCAATATTGTTTGTCCACGGGGATAAAGACACCTATGTGCCATATAATGACTCTCTCAAATATTCTAAACTATTGAAAACAGCTCAGCTTATGACAGTACATGGTGCTGAGCATGGGTTTCATGATAATCAACAACACAAAGAGCAAGCATTAAAAACCACAGTGGAGTTCTTTTCAAAAATACTTGCCACCCCCAACTGAGCGAAAAGATTATAAAGCAGGTGTGTATTGGCTTTATTATGCAAGACTTCCTAGCTCAGTCTCTGTTTGGGAACACACTAAGGGAGTATTTGTTGGCTTGTGTAGTGTTTATTGCCACTCTCTTATTTCTCAAGCTGTTTAAGTCTGTTATAATCAAAAAGGCGAGAGAGCTGGCTCAGAAGACAAAGACAGAAATTGATGATGCAATTGTGAGTTTTTTTGAGAAAATAGGATGGCCAGTCTACATTCTAGTCGCTCTTTATGCAGCTCTGTTGGCACTGAGGGTCCCGCCATTGCTCTATACTATACTTAAGTATCTCTTCATGTTTGTAATAACCTATTACATACTCCGTGGGCTTGGACAGGTTATTAACTTTGCCACACAGATTGTAATCCAAAAGAGGCAAGAGGAAGCGGCTGTTGAAATCGACACCTCCCTGATTAGACTTATGGGTGGTTTTGTTAAGGCAGTTCTTTGGATTATTGCGTTGCTTGTTTTGCTTCAGAATATGGGCATTCAGGTTACCTCATTGGTTGCTGGTCTTGGTATCGGTGGTATTGCAATTGCCTTTGCCTTGCAGAACATTCTGGCTGATATATTTGCTTCGTTCTCTATATATCTGGATAAGCCTTTTGAGACTGGTGACTTTATAGTAATAGGGCAAGATAAAGGTACAGTGAAGCATATAGGCATAAAATCAACTCGCCTCAAAACACTACAGGGTGAGGAGCTTGTCATCTCCAACAGAGAGCTCACATCAGAGAGGATTCACAACTACAAGAAGATGGAGAAGCGTAGGGTCACCTTTAAATTTGGTGTTACTTATAACACGCCTGTGGAGAAGCTAAAGAGGATACCAGATATAGTAAAGAAGATAGTTGATAAGCAGGAGCATGGTGAGGTGGATAGGGTGCACTTTAAGGAGTTTGGTGACTTTGCATTAATATTTGAGGTTGTTTATTACTTGGACACAAAGGATTACTTAACTTATATGGACACCCAACAAGCCATTAACCTCGAGATTAAGAAGCAATTTGAGAAGCTTGGTGTATCTATGGCTTACCCCACTCAAACCATCTACCTGCATAAAGCTTGACTAAGTTTGGTGCTCATTTTAAGCTCTTTCTAACTCACTACAGTAAGATTTTTAAATCTACTATCACTATCTGGTAGTGCTGTTATAAATACAGATGGCAACCCCTTCAGATTTAGAGGAGAAACTTCAAAGAATTATTACTGAATTGGTGGAGAGGGTTGATAATACCCCCAATCCATCGAATAATGATAGTACGGGTAACGATAATACAATGAATACTCACTACGAGGTGACTGTTACCCTTTCTTCTATCTACTGTTTTAGAAAGATTATTGTTCCACCTAGAAATGATCTTTCCACAGCAAGACGAGATATCTCTAGTATGAAGTTAGGAGAGCTGCCCAGGGAATTAATCGACAAGCTAAGTAGTCCTTCAACTTTTGAAATAACTAAACTGAAAGTGGGAGGGCGAGAGGCCCTAGAGAGACTGCTTAAAGAATACTTTCCTGTTAGAAAACCAGATAATGCTTTCTCCTGTATTGAGAGGAAACTCTGGGAGAGCTTTGAGGTAACACCAAAGAGAGTTAGATTTGAGGTTGCTGGCTTAGAATTTTGGCCCATTGATGTCGTATATCTTGAGAATGGTGTGAAGGTGAGTGCCCTTCACTCTAACAAAACATGGTATTACCCTCACCCCAATCAGTTTGGCTCGAGTTTTGATGTTGGACTAGCCAAAGTTATCTGGACAGAGCTAAAGAGTACCCAAGCTAAGAGTGCGGTTCCTAATGAGCATTATTACACAGTTAAGCCAATCCTTCACAAGCTGAAAGGAGATTTACTGTATTTTCCTGTTTGGGCGATTAAATTTGATGTCGAACTGGAATTGTCAACAATAGGAGAGGTAAGTTACCCTTTACCACGCAAGAGAAAGGTTGGGCATGATACATGGAAGCATTACGTCAATACTCAAGTGCATGGGATATTGTACTTTGAGGATTTGTCTTATACGCCCGTAGACTACATACTTGAGAGAAGAGTGGTATCTCCGAGTGTTTACCATATTCAATTGGTTGAAAGAAGATATACAAAAGATTTGGAGTTAGAGAGGAGAGTAAGAGAAGGGATTAATGAAGGATTAGAGAGAGCATCAATATTTGGTTGGGGCGTGACCGGCTCTATTGTGGGGATTGTGGCTGCACTTGTGTTTGGAGTGATGGGTAAGTATATGTCTATCCCTAATCCAAGTATGGCAGCGGGTATATCTTTTGGAATACCTGCCGTTGGATTTCCAACATTAAGTTACTTGCTTCAGAGGAGGAGGGTAGCACGAGAATTGATTGAGATTTATGAAGATAACCCAAATCCAAGAAACCATTTAAGAAGCCATTATAAATGGACAATTAATACAAGATGACATAGCTATTATTCTGTTTATATTCCTTTCTATTGGCAAATTCATGCATACCACTTTACTTTCTAGGTGGTCTTTGGGTGTTAATGGAGGGAGTTCTATGAGAGGTTTCCTCGTTGAGTGTTCTCTGATAACGTCTATTATAGACTTCTTCCATAGCCCTGCTCTGTAGCCATCTGCATAGCCATAACCCCCACCTCTCGGTGGTTCTCCCATAAGGGCAGCCCTCTCCCCGCTTGGATAATTCTCCAACCATTCGAAATCCACCTTACACTCTGGACTGAGCATCATTTTGATTGAATGGAAAGTGTGTTCAAATTCTTAAACATATGTTGCAATAACCACTGCAACATTGATTTATATATTCTGAATCCTTAGTTGTTTGTGGTGATTGGAATGAAGAACTATCTAAGCCGTAGAGGAAAGCAAGGTGGCATATCTCTTGAT
>QMQS01000106.1 GCA_003650585.1 Candidatus Woesearchaeota archaeon | reverse complement strand
GAATGGTTGTGGAGTTTATAAATTTAACTAAGAAATATAGAGCAGGCATAGCTACCCTGAGTATAAAAACCCCTATTGTTGGTTATACCGGTGTTTGGAATAGAAATATTTATATTGTATTGGGATTTTGATTAAGCGTAGTCAGGGGCAACACCAAAATGAATGAAAAGGAGTTAAAAAAGAGGGTGCTTGAGGTTAGCGAGAGATTGGACTTAGTTAAGAAAGAGCTTTCTAAGGTTGTGGTTGGGCAAAAGGATGTGGTGGAGGGATTCCTTCGCGGCTTGATATCAAATGGACACATACTTGCTGAGGGAGTACCAGGGATTGCAAAAACCCTTATAGTGAGGTCGCTCTCCAAAGTAATGGGATGCGAGTTTAGTAGAATCCAATTCACTCCGGACCTATTGCCGAGTGACATTATTGGGATTACCACCTACATAGAGGGTGAGGGGTTTCAGACCTACAAGGGGCCAATATTTGCGAATTTCGTGCTTGCAGACGAGATTAACAGAGCGCCCCCAAAGGTGCAGTCTGCATTGCTAGAGGCAATGCAGGAGAGGCAAGCCACTATAGGGCATAACACTTATGCCTTGCCGACACCATTCATAGTGATGGCAACCCAAAACCCTCTTGAAACACTCGGTACTTACCCATTGCCTGAGGCACAAGTCGACAGGTTCTTGTTCAAACTGAATGTGGTTTACCCAAGCATGGACGAAGAGAAGCTCATCCTCGAGTCAAACATTACCTTAAGGAACTTAGAGGAGTATGATATAAGGTCAGTGTTTGATGGTGAGAGCATAGTGCACATGCAGACCATTGCCAAGGAGATTTACCTCCATGATAGAATTAAGGAGTATATTGTGCGTTTGGTCGATGCCACGAGGCATCCAGAGAAGTACAATCTCGATATAAAGAAATATGTGGAGTGGGGTGCCTCACCTAGGGCATCTATTGGAATGTACATTGCGGCTAAAGCAGAGGCATTACTGAGAAAGCAAACCCATGTGATACCCGAGTTTGTTAAGAAGGTGGCACCTGATGTGCTTAGGCATAGGATAATACTCAACTACCTTGCACAGGCAGAGAAGGTTACCACAGAGGATGTGATTGATGAGATTCTAAAGAGGGTTAAGATACCATAAAATGAAACAGCTTAAGTTGGATTTTACTCCCAAATTTAGTAGGAGGTTGGGGTTTTATTCCAGGCGAGGTATCTCTGGAACCTTCACCTCTGTGGGTGGTTCATTTGGTATGTTCTCTGGTGAGAAGCGTCAGATGTACTACAAAGGTAAGGGGCTTATCTTCGATGGTTACAGGGAATATACACCCCAGGATGACGCTAAGATGATTGATTGGAAGGCAAGTTTGAGGGCAAACAAGAAACTAGTCAGAAAGTTTTCTGAGGAAAAGAACAAGAACATTGTATTCTTCTTTGATGTGAGTTCAAGCATGAGTTACTCCTCACATTTCAAACTCAAGAACGAGTACGCTGCAGAGCTAATTGGCTCTTTAGCTTACTCATTTCTCCAAACAGGTGACTCAGTTGGATTGGTGATGTTCACAGACCGTCTCGTGCATAGGCGTGAGGTCTCTGTTGGCGACCCACAATGGATATACATTTGCGAGGATTTGAAGGATCCTGCAAAGTATGAGGGCCCTTTTAATTTTACCTCTGCAGCAAAGGAGCTTTTGGGGTATTTAAAAATGGATGCAGTGGTCATAATTGTTTCAGACCTTATTAACATAGAGCGAGAGCCAGAGTGGCAAAAGATTTACGAGATAATGGCTGCTAGGTATGAGTTGCTCACATTTGTCATTCGCGATCCCTTTGACAATTACATACCTAGGGGTTTTGGAAATGTGGTGCTCGAGAGCCCTTTTGGTACTGGTAAGAGCATTGTGAATCTGGATGCAATAAGAGATTTTTATAATGAGTACAATGCAAAGTTCCTTGACAATTTTAAGAGATTCAGTGAGCACCTTGGAGCCGATTTCATTATGCTCACCACAGACAAGGATTTCACAAGACCAATATTAAACTTCCTTAGATGGCGTGAGGAAACATGGAGATAATATTCCTAAGACCAGAGTGGTTGCTCACTTTCTTTGCTTTGCCTCTTTTGATTATTACACACTTCTTTGTTTTTAAGCACCTCAAGAAGAGGGCGTTCCTGTTTGCAAATTTCGATGCGATAAAGAGGGTTACAGGTGAGGGATTTATCACAAGCAAGGGTAATACATTTGTTGCAAAGAACCTGTTTCTGTTGTTTTTGAGGATATTAACATTTGCTGTGCTCATACTAGCTGCTGCAGGGCTAGCAGTGACCTACAAAACAGAAGTGATTAGGGGGAGTTTTATTATTGCTTTGGATGCATCGAGTAGTATGCTTGCTGACGATTTTCAACCCAACAGAATCACTGCAGCTAAAGACACTTTGACACTCCTCCTCACTTCACTTGAGGAGGACATTGAGGCTGGTTTGATATCGTTTGCTGGTGTTACCTTTATAGAGCAGCCCCTAACGAAGGACAAGAAACTCTTGATGGAGAAGCTTGATGAGGTTGGTGTCAAACGTATTGGTGGTACTGACCTTACACAAGCGATAATTACCTCAGTTAACATGCTTGAAGGTGCAAAGGGCGAGAAGACAGTAATCTTGATTACTGATGGTAGGGGCACTGTGGGGAGCCCTGTTGAGCAGGCAATTGAGTACGCTGTCTCAAAGGATGTCATAATCAACACAATTGGTATGGCCACACCTCAGGGTGGGAGTTTCTTGAATATTGAGTCTCTCTCCACCCTTGATAGAGACACTCTTGTACATATTGCAAACGCCACTGGCGGTAGGTATTATGATGGTGAGGACCCACCAAAACTCGCTGAGAAACTTGTAGCCAACCTGGAAAAGCAGGAGGGCAAAGAGGTGAAAGACTTAAGTTGGGAGATGCTCCTGGCTGGGTTGGGTTTAGTGCTTGTAGAATGGCTATTAGCGAATACAAAATACCGCAGTATCCCATAGGAAAACTTATAAGCACAAAATAATAGAAAAGTTAAAATGTCACTGAGCGCCCCATTTGGTCAAGAGTTTAGGTTTTGTAATGGACGGACAGCAGGTAATCTCTGGGAATTCCTTGCAATACTAAAGACACTCTCTTCTGAGCAATTCAGGCATCATGTGAACAAAGAGAGGAACGACTTCTACAATTGGGTGCTTCACTCCCTAAAGGAGCGCAGATTGGCTTTGAGATTAAGGCACCTAAAATCCAAGCATCAAATTGTTGCTGAGCTCTCAATGTTTTTGGAGAATTGTAGACTTTGAATCAAAACTTTTATAAATATTTGATATACTAATATACGGAAATGGTCCTTGAATCACTAGTGAGTCCAGAGAAGGCAGAGAGTCATCCCCTTAGGATGTTCCTCCTTGGTATGTTCTATTCTAGTATAGGTATCTT
>QMQS01000105.1 GCA_003650585.1 Candidatus Woesearchaeota archaeon | reverse complement strand
TTTTATGATTAAAATACCTACTACCCACAATTTATATTCTGATATTTAAAATTTGCTATTCTCGTTGTAAACATCCTCGCGCTAATATCAAAATTTTTATATACTCCGATAGTTAAAGTAATGGGCATGAAAATCCCCAACAGCGTAAAACAACTCTTTGATGAAGTGCCAGTGATGGCGTTCTCAACAGCAGACAAGAGTGGAGTGCCAAATGTCGTAGCAATTGCCTCTCAAAAGGTGGTCAATGAAGACACAATTTGGGTAATAGACACTTTCTTCAAGAAAACCTTGCAAAATCTATTTGAGAACAATAAGGTAGCAATAGCATTCTGGAAAGGAAAAGAGGGTTATCAAATTAAGGGGCTAGCAAGATACCACACACAAGGTAATGTGTTTGAGAAAGCTAAGGAATGGATACTAAAACTCAAGCCCCATAAAATAGTCAAAGGAGTAGTAGAAGTTAAAGTTACTGAAGTTTATTCTATTACGCCCACATATGAAGAAGCTGGTAAGAGGGTTGCATAAGTTTTGAACACTTTCTAGTGGTTAAAATGGAAAGGTTTAAATATTATTTTTTTAAACCACAGCATGGTGAGGTAGTATGCTTGAGGATATATCATTTGTAATTTCTGCAAACCCTGGTGAAATGGTCGGAGATTGCAGAGTGGTAGCACTTGAAAGCCCACTCCTTAACATGAGTGAAAGAGAGCAAGAGTTGATTAAGCGGCTCGTTGAGGCATGCAAAGGACTGAACCCCTGCTATGCCCTCCAAAGGTCAAGCTCTGGTCTGCATACTATTGCTTTCCTGCAAGCACTTGAGCCATACGTACCTGACTCAGCTCAAGAATGGTTCTATGATTTTAGAGACCAAGTAATACACTATGCTGGACTTTATGACCACAATGAAAAGAAAATAATGCCAGAGCAACCACTACCCGCTCTAAAACCCAAAATTCCCTGGGAAAATATAACACTAAGAGTTGGGGAGTTGCTAGGCGTATCTCAAGAAGAGGCAAACCAACTCTTAGCCAGGGTACTCAACCTTACCTCTGATCCAGATATCGAAGCAGAGTTACCCAAAGGTGGTGGGTTGTACCTAAGCTACGAGGTGGTTGGTAATAGAGAGCTATTTGAAAATGAGCTTAGAGAGATAGCAAAAGTGGAAAGGGAGCTAGCTAGGGAAAACCCAATGCGGGGATTGCAGAAAGCCACAATCTTCCATCCTATGAGTTTTCTTGTTGTATATAAGCTAAATGGGGAAACAAAGCCAGCATCCATTACACCAATCACCCACGTAGATAGAGTGCCCTACTCAGAACACCCACTGCTCACACAAACTCTCGAAAAGGTGGTGCTCAACCTCAAGAGGGCAATGAAAGCCACAGAGCACCCTGGCTTAAGGGAGTATCTATGGGCTGTGATGTATGAAATCTCAACCAGCACTTGGGGGTTTGGCTCAGAGAGGTGCTACTTAGACTTAAACGGCTTAGACATCATGGTATCAATAGGAGCAATAGAAACCTACACAGACAGATTGTTGGGTGTGAGGCGTGATTTTCAAGGAGTGGTGAGCATTGTGGACCATGGAGCCACAGAAAAACTTAGAATACTCCAACAGAGGAGTTTAAAACTCGAGCAACTCCTCCCCTGTGCCCCAGAGTACAAGCACAGTCAGCCACCCCAAGCAGGCAACATAATAATCTCAAATGCTGTTTACTTGGGAGGTGCCCCTAGGTTTGGCACTGTGCTACTAGGGCATTCCCTGCCCAACTCCCCAGAGGTACAAGCGATTGGCTCTATCAAGAACATATTTGCAAATCTAAACAGAGCCAAGTTTGAGGCGGTAGTGGCTCCAATCGTTGAGCTTCTTTTTGGCGAGGAGGTACCACAAACAGGCAACAGTCCATACTGGGAGGCATTCCTGATGTATGTGATAGGGCATGAGGCATCCCACCCCTTCCTTGAGCTGGGTGGTGCTAGGGAAGCCCTCGGAGAGCACTTCTCTAATCTTGAGGAGCCAAAAGCAGACACTGCAGCAATATACCTCATGCCAAAGTATCATGAAATGGGGCTAGTCTCACAGCCAGCTATGAGGGTTTACAAGAAGGTCTACATTGCCACCTTGGTGAGGACGATTAGGAACCACTTGCATGACCCTCATGGTATAGGTGCCAGAATCCAATTCAACTACCTACTCACCCATGGTGGGATAAATATAAAGGAAAACAGTATGTTAGAGATAACCCCTAAGTTTAATGAGGTGCTTGAGGACTTACTCAGGGAGATATGCACGATAGAGGCCTCTAAGAATTTGGAGCGAGCAGTGCAGCTAGAGGAGCGTTACGGGGGTGTCACTCAGTATATGCAACACAAACTAACAGAGATTGAGCAGGCAGGTGTGCCTAGAGATATAGTGCCAAAGTTTTTCCTCAATTTCAGTGATTACTGAGCATCTCTTTAAGCTTTTTCTTATTGCTCAGGAATTTCTCATACTCCTTGAAGTTTTTAAAGCCACGCAGAAACACAAGCTTGTGCTCTGGTGTAACTGCGTAAACTATGTGTATCCCATCAATCTTGGCTCTAAAGATGTGGCAGCCCTCTACCTTCTCTTCGAACTTGTGAAGTTCCTCAAACCCTGTATGGTTTGAGTCAAGAATATCAAGAGCCACAGCAGTCGCCTTAGCCAAGCCCAAGTCGCGCTTGAAGTGTTTTGTTATGGCGTAGCCATTAATAGAGTTTATTAGGGTTTCGTAGTGAGACATAAACCCGCACAAAAGCACTGACTTTATAAGATTTATGATTTATTCCTTCTCTGAAACACCTGCCTCAGCCGGAAATAATTTCTCTGATGCATGAATCACCAATTCCTCAAGCATCTCTTCACTTATTTCTTCTCTTAACTTAGGGGGCAACCTATTATTCAAATCAAGCCCATCCACCAACACACCTGCAACCTCCTTTGGTGGGGAGAGGTTTATGGGCCAAAGGATTCGACCACCCTTTATCTTTGCCTTTGAGGTATAGTCTCTACCAAAAACCCTGTAAAAAGAGGAAACAATGGGATTACCCTTTATTCTCGGGTCTTCTACTATGAGTTCCACTGTGCCATAAGGTCGACCAACTCGAGTGGTGCTCCTGTAGTGAGAGAATAGGTTTGTATCCCCAAAAAAGGCCCTAACCGCCATTTTAAATGGAGGATCGTAACGGTAGTCCCCCAAGTGGTAAAGGGTCATCTTGAGACCATCCTGGGTGGCTGAAGCATGCCCCTTAATCAATCTACTTACTAATCCCATTATACTCACCGAAGATTTTACCACTGAAAGATAAGTTATTTTTTATAAAGTTTACCTTTTGTAGAAATGCGTCGGCCGGGATTTGAACCCGGGTAAACGGCTTGGAAGGCCGTTGTCATAGCCACTAGACCACCGACGCATGTGGCATAGCAGCGCCCACTCTCTTAAAA
>QMQS01000104.1 GCA_003650585.1 Candidatus Woesearchaeota archaeon | reverse complement strand
TAAACACCGTGAAGTATATACCCTGGAATGTTACTTTTGCGGTATAATCTTTTGAGAAATTGTTTATGTTTACCCACACAAACTCTTTGAATCTCTTGTCTTCCAATCTCTTGACCTCTATCTTTTTGCTCCAGTCGATCTCAGAGGGCTCTTCTAGTTCAATCTCATAGAAATCTTTGACTATCTTTACACTAGCATCTTTGACCTCCGCCATGCACCCTTTCTCTGTCATTATTCGCTTCCATTTATCATACGGGTGCTCTGATAGAGTTTTGGGTTGTTTCCTTTTTGAGGTTGTCCCATGACTGAATCTTACAATGGGTGTTTGGGTATCATTACTTTGGTTGGTTTCACTCACATTGTTATAAGCCTTAGTCACTCCAGGAATATTTTTACTGGATTCTTGAGAGAGATTTTCATTCTCTTGTGCAGTAAGCTCTACTTGTCTCTTTCCGAGTCTCTCATGGGGTTTATCCGACAAATTGTTTGTGGTACCTATATCCCTTATTACCTCTCCTGTTGGCGAATGGGCAAAAGTAAAAATACTTTTTACAAACAATATTATCTCAGAGAAAATACCTTTTACAAATTCCACTATCTTAAATAAAAATTCAAAACTCTTACTTACACTATGTGGGGCGGCTATCTTGTTATCAGTGGCTTTAGAGGTGCGTGGAAGCATTAGAAACATCAGAAAGCCAATTAATACCAATACTGCTACTATTTTAGCAGTTTTTTTCCACTTACCTCTCTTTCCAGTCATCAATTTACTTATACCCCCCTTCTGATTACTTCTCTTTCCCCATAAACTCTAAAATGTTAGTATAATGATAGTACCAATGCTCCAAATAATTCAGAAGCTTTGTATCCCCACTTGGACCAATCCTGAGTTGGATGAGTTTTGGTTTTATGCTTTGTAAGAGTTGTGAGAGCTCTTCATACTGCTTTTCCTCAAACAATCTTTGACATTTTGCGATGCTTCTAAAGAGCACCAACTTATTGTAAAGCATCTTAAGCTCTTGTTTTTGCTCCTCTTTTAGGCTTGCAAAACCCCGATTGTTTTGGATATACTCCACCAAATAGATGTAGAGGTGCTTGGCAGCATTGTAGTTGAGTTGATTGATTTGCTCGTGAGCTTTGGTGACTAGCTCCTGAATGCTGCTTTTGTCCTGACCCGCTGGGGGTTGGGTTACTTTGCTTAGAGAGAGGTCCCTCCTTTGGGGCGTTTCTGGCTTAACATAAACAAGGTAATACAAGAGCAATGATAACAGCACCAAACCCCCCATGCTAAGTAAGAGTTTGTGTATGTTTACCCTTGCACTTGCTTGGCTCTCCTTTACTGTGTAACCAGTGGTGCCAGTGCTTGAGCCTTCGCCACTCCCAGCAGCACTTTGCAATTCAGGTAATACAACACTCCTAAGTTTGTCGACCTCAGCAAGCTCAAAGCTCTTTGTAACATAATATGTTATGCTCTTCTCTTCAAAGCCAAGGTTGTCTAAATCCCAAACTATGATTGGGTCTTGCTTGATAACCTCGTATCCGAGTGTGGACAACTTGAGTTCTTGGGCTGACTGAGCCATCGCCTTTGGTATTACCTCAACCAACTTTACATTGCTAAGTTGCTCAGTGCCAGAGTAGGTGATTGATTTCTGTATCCTTGTGAGTGTGCTTGTGCTCCCATCTATTCTTTTAACATTAAACACCTCAACCAGATTCTTTATCCTCAATAAGTCATTTAACTGTGTAGTCTGCTGTAGAAAGTTTTGAAGTTGCTCCTCTTCAACTAAGCCTGGTTTGGTAATGCTCAAATACTCTCTGACAACTTGCTCTATCTGTGTTTCCGAGATGACCTGAGTTGTTTCACTTGCCCCCTCAAACACGACACTGCTTGGTACCAAGCTTTTGACCTCTTTATCAAAGAGAGCAATCTCCTCAACCTTTTGGTTAACATACTTCTCGTCTTTTGAGATTGCTTCATCCAACAGTCTTTCATAGCTCTCTAATTCTTTGAGTTTGGAATCAATCAAAGTAGTGTAGCCAAACTCCTCAACCAAGCTTTTGGTTTTTAGGTCCTTTATTGAGTTCAAATTCAACTTGGATGTCTCCAAATCCAGCTTTAACTCATTCAGCAATGATCTGGTTAGGTTCACCTTTGCAACCACCTTTGGGTTTATCCTCTTTGGCTCTGGCCCAGCAAACCCTGGCGTGATTTTGAGCAATGGTGACATGCTCCCTTCGTTCCCTGCTAGGTCAACAGCACTCACCTTATAATAGTAAGTGATACCTGGCTCAGCTCCAGTATCTACATAGCTGGTATCCTTTGTTTCTATAAGTAAATCAAGGGGATCTATTTTATCTGTAGTTGCTCTGTAGACATTGTAATGGTCAACCTCCTCACCATTGTAATACCATTCCAGTTCAACACCACCACCAGAGAGCACCTCGCCCTTCAGTGATGCTGGTGCTGGTGGCTTTTGGCTGTCAACAACGAACATCTTCCCCTCGACTATTTCAATCTCTTGGTTCTCGTAACTTGCATAGAACACCGCAATCTTGTCATTCACCCTTGAGTCAATAATTACATAGCCGTACCACTTTCTGCCAGAGCCGGTTAACGCGACATCATGCTTTATACCCTCTTCATACCTGTAGTAGAGGTTTGGTGCTCTATCAATTGGTTTTGAGAGTCTAAACACCACCTTTTTTCTACCAGCGGGCAAGAAGTAATGCCCCTCGCTATCGGTGTTTGCATCTATGTCTATCTCGCCAGTAATAGGTAAGTTAACGCTAAAACTCACCCTAGTAGAGCCAATATTATTAGCCCTGTCTCGACACTTTACAAAATAAACATACGCTCCGTCGTCCAAATCCACCAACTTGAACCATTGCTTGGTTGCCCCTTTTTGGAATACCTTAGTCATGGCATCAAAGCTTGTGTTCTGGCTTGAGAGTTTACATTCTGCTTCTTCGGAAACAGAGATTGTAATGTTCAACCAATCCTTGTGAACAGTGGTATTATCAATTGGTGCTCCCACTATGATGACAGGTGGAGTGCTATCATAAACCAATTCTCGTGTTTCTGACACAATGCTCTGGTTTGTCCAGCATGCTACGTACCATTCATTTGAGCCCTCATTGAGTGTTTGAGGTGTGAAATTATACACTTCCGCAGCAATTACAGGCGCTACACTACCCACCTCAACTTGATTTAAATAGAGCGTACAATTGGTGGCGTTTTGTGATAGCACAAAACTGAATATTGGTATTTGGCTTGTTGTTATCTGATTAGCAGGGCTTAGAAGTTCTATAGCCGAGTTAGTGCTGAGCCCCTCCCCTAAGAGAAGCGTAAGTAACAAGAACTCAATGCAGATTAGCGTTAAAGCTTTAGTGCTATAACTCATTTCAATCCCTTTAGTTTCTTCAAAAGGTGTTTGTCTTCTGCAACCGCCTTGTTTATCGCTTCAACAATGTACTGCTGCATTGTTATTCCCTTGAGAAC
>QMQS01000103.1 GCA_003650585.1 Candidatus Woesearchaeota archaeon | reverse complement strand
GAATATCAGCGATGCAACTCAGATATTCTTTTCGGGTCTAAAAGCACTCTTGGGGATTAAGGGTGAGCTAGAGGAGTATATTAAAGGACGTCACATCTATAAGATTTTTAATGACGCTGGGATTGAGAATGCTTATTTTCTTGCCTTTTTCAACAGATATGAGAAAAATCCAAATTGCCAGGAAAAATTGAGCAAATACCTTGCTCGAGCAAAGGAGCTAAACCCGTCAAAGGACTATCGTAAGCTGGTGAAGCATCTTGCAATCAATGCAGCAGCCATTCGCTTCTTCGCCACCACAGGCCTTGGTGAGGTTAGCCAAGAGCTTTTAGCGTGACTTCGCAAGAGGGGTTGGGCTTATTTTTAGAGACCAAACATATCAATCATTCCACCAGAGATGATGGCACCCATAAGCCCGCCCAATGCCACAGCACTCATTGCATAACCAAAATATTCAGAGCATTTGTAACTTGCCATGATTACTGAAGAAGAGGGACCTCTCAAGATTTCACCCACTATATAAACTATTGAGAGGGCAAAGAATAGAGAAATTAAAGAGGGATAACAACACAGTATTTCGCATGGATTCATTCATTTGTGTGCGGATAATGTTTTTATTATTAAAAACTTTCTTTTGGGTAGTGACTCGGCAGATAGAGCTTAGTTCAATAAGTTTTATAAATACAACCTAAACTTTATTTGATTATGACGCTAACAGCAGCCCAGAGGTTTAAAATCAAGAAATTCGTGAATGAGTTGAGTAGATATAGGGCTAGACACACAGAGTTGGTTAGCGTTTATATACCCGCTGGGTATGACATAAACAAGATAACAAACCACCTTATTCAAGAGAAGGGCACAGCTGAGAACATTAAGTCCCCTCAAACCCGCAAGAATGTTAAAGATGCTCTGGAGCGTATGATACAGCATTTGAAGCTCTACAAGCAAACCCCACCCAATGGTTTGGCTGTATTCTCAGGAAATGTTGCAGAGAAAGAGGGAAGCTCAGATGTTAGGGTTTGGAGCATAGAGCCACCAGTGCCACTAAAGATGCGCTTGTATAGGTGCGATAAGACCTTTGTATTGGATATTCTGGCAGAGATGCTCGAGACAAATGAGGTCTATGGACTGGTTGTGTTAGATAGACGTGAAGCAAACCTTGCCCTTCTCAAAGGCAAATCTATAGTTCACCTTGCTAAAACAAGCTCGAATGTTCCAGGCAAAACAAGGGCTGGTGGTCAGTCAGCACAGAGGTTCGCAAGGTTGAGGGAGGGGGCGGCAAAGGAATACTATAGGCGAGTGGCTGAGCTTATGAAATCCCAGTTTTTTGGTTTAGAGGGTTTAAAGGGTATAATATTGGGGGGTCCAGGACCCACGAAGCTTGAATTTCTGGAACAAGGACAGTTGCTTACAGATTTAAAAAACAAGATAATTGCCATAAAGGATTTGAGTTACACAGGGGAGTTCGGTGTTGAAGAGCTTGTGGATAAGAGCCAAGATGTGCTGGCAAATGAGGCAATCGCTGAGGAGAAAGCAGTGATGCAAGAGTTCTTCTCCATTCTGAGCAAGAACCCCAACCTGGTTTGCTATGGTTACGATGATACCTTAGATAAACTAAAGATGGGCGCGGTTGACAAATTGCTTGTGTCTGAGAGCTTAGACGATAAAACCATTGAGGAACTCGAGAAAATGGCAAAAGAGGTTTCCACTGAAGTGAAACTAATCTCAACAGAAACGAGAGAGGGTGTCCAGTTAAAAGAAATGGGCGGTGTGGCTGGTATTCTCCGTTACCAAGTTGAGGGTTCTTAGAATTACTTGGTTTTTGCTAGAGGACCACCGTAATCCTCCCTTGACTCCTTTTTGCTGCTCTCAGTCTCTTCTTGCTCTGATTCCTCTTCCCCCTCTTCCTCTTTATCCCTTCGAATAACCTTAACAGAATCCAAACTCAGTGTGATTGGGATTGGGACTGCTGCCTCAAGGAGTTCGATGACAACCTCCTCCTTCTCTTTATCAAACCTCGTTATCTTTGCCTTCTCACGCTTGAAGGGCCCAGAGATTATCTCAACAATGTCATTCTTCCTTATGGTCATCTTGCTCTGCTGCGTGTGCTCAAGCATGTGTTCAATCTCCTTAAAATCTATCTCTTTAGGGAGTATGCCTCGAGCGTAGGGGACTCTAAAGGATGCCTCCTCTGCCTCACGCCTATCCTTTGCTTCCAAGAATATATAGCCCCTCATACCATGGGCCCTAATGACAGAATATACCTCAAGCCCTTTTTTGACTATATTGCTAGCTATAAAATCTGCCACTTGGTCCTCCCTGTTGGCAGTGGTTCTCAGTGCATATATCTTTGGTTCAGCATCTTCTGTCATTTTCTTAGGATAATATAGTTCTTAATCATTTGGAGTATAAAGCCAATCAATCCAATAAAGAGTATACCCAAACCAGAAACCTTAACAATGGTCTTGAACTCCTCCTTGCTTGGTTTCCTGGTTACCCTGAGCACCCTTCTACATTCAGCGATGAATTGCTTTAGTTTATAAATGTTATTCTTCAACCCTTTCCGAAACCCTGAAATGATTTTTGAGAACATTTTAATCTATGAATTCTATGCCCAACTCTGATTCCATCTCATCAATCTTCTCCTTTGAATAGCGCTTCCCCTTGCCAAATATCTGAGTGGAGCGAACACCTGTGATTATGAGCATAACCCTCACTGTTTTCTCTAAGTCCTCCATTATCTGCGCACCCCATATTATCCTTGCCTCATTGGATAATTGCTCAGAAACTGTTTCCACAACCTGCCTTGCCTCATCGAGAGTTAAATCAGGACCGCCGGAGACATTAATCAATGCACCATTAGCCCCTGAGATATCAACATCCAAAAGCGGATTTTGGATTGCCTTCTCTACTGCCTCAACCGCCCTGTTCTCAGAATCTGACTCGCCCACACCTATTAGAGCAACACCGCCACCAAGCATGATCGCCCTTATATCTGCAAAATCCAGATTAACGAGCCCAGCCTTGGTAACCAACTCAGCAATCCCCTTAACCGCATTAGTGAGTATCTCATCAGCAACCTTGAATGCTGTGTGCAAGGGGAGGTCAGGGGCAAGCTCCAACAGTTTGTTGTTTGGTATAACTATGAGTGTGTCAACAACCGCCTCAAGCCCCTCCAAGCCCATCATCGCGTTTTCGTATCTCTTTTGCCCCTCCATTGTGAAGGGCAGGGTTACGACCCCTACAGTCAAAGCACCCAGTTTCTTTGCAATCTCGGCTATTACAGGGGCAGAGCCAGTACCAGTGCCACCACCCAAACCGCATGTGATAAACACCATATCTGCACCTTGAAGTGCTTTCTTTATATCACCCTCAGACTCCTTGGCTGCCTCTTTTCCAATAGAGGGATCAGAACCAGCCCCGAGTCCCTTTGTGAGTTCTCTCCCAATCAGAATCTTTTTGTCAGCAGAGGTATAAAGCAAATCTTGAGCATCAGTATTAATGGCAAT
>QMQS01000102.1 GCA_003650585.1 Candidatus Woesearchaeota archaeon | reverse complement strand
GCACTCCTGTGGTTGGCTGTAGAGAATGAGCTTTCAACCCTTATCTCGGGTGGAACCGCCTCAGGTAAGACCTCAATGCTCAACTGCATCTCCAACTTCTTCCCACCAAACCAAAGGATAATATCCATTGAGGATACACGAGAGCTGACCCTACCCAAGACCCTCCACTGGGTTCCAATGGAAACCAGATTGCCAAACCCAGAGGGTAAAGGGGAGGTAACAATGCTTGATTTGATAATTAACGCCCTGAGAATGAGACCTGACAGAATTATTATGGGTGAGATTAGAAGGCAGAGGGAAGCCGAAGTGCTTTTCGAGGCAATGCATACAGGGCATTCTGTCTATGCCACACTCCACGCCAATGATGTTGAGGAGACAATCAACAGATTAACCAATCCACCTATAAATGTGCCAAAGATGCTTCTCGGGGCAGTCTCATTGGTAGTGGTAATGAACAGAAACAGGCGTACAGGTAAGCGTCGAACACTCCAAATAGCAGAGATAACCCCAACAGGCGACTATAGGGTGTTAATGCAGTATGATTTCAAGAAGGATGAGCTTGTATGGGTAAACAAATTAGAGAGGATATACCAAATCCTAAAGACATTTAACGGTATGGAGAAGGAGGAGGTTGATGATGACTTAAAAAACAAGATGTACATTCTGAAGCAACTCTGTGACAAGGGAGTAAAGGATGTGCATACCATAGGTCAAGTTCTGGCAAAGTACTATTTCAAGAGGATTCATGGCTAAAGATGGGACTAGCAACATACATAGTGCGACGCAACCCAAGATTGGTTAAAGAATTGCGAATAGCCCACATTAAAAAAAGCCCAGAGACATTTGTGAAGCAAGCCCTACTAACTGCTCTCATGGTTGCAATTGCTATTGGTTTTGTAACTCTATTGTTTGTATTGAAGTTTGGTAAGAGCAAGGTGTTGGTTTTTGTGAGTTTTATTTTGGGTTATGCTGTAACATATCTATTTATCATACAAATACCCAAGGGGATAATACGGAGGAGAGAGCGCGAGATAAACAAGGAGATTCTCTTTGCTGGTAGATACCTTTTGGTTAAACTGGAGTCGGGTATGCCACTCTTTAATGCCCTCATTGACATATCAAAGAGTTACGGGGTGGCTGCAAAGTACTTCAAAGAGATAGTGGATGACATACAAACAGGGACACCAATCGAAGAGGCATTAGAGAAAGCAAGGGAGTATAATGCCTCAAAAAAGTTTCAACGGATTTTGTGGCAGATTGTCACCTCATTAAAAACAGGGATAGAGGTTTCCTCATCTTTAAGAACCACTCTGAAGGACATAACAAACGAGCAGATTTTGGAGATAAAGGCATATGGCAAAACCCTAAACTCTTTGATGATGTTCTATATGATCCTGGGGTGCGTGCTCCCCAGTTTAGGGGTTGCCCTGTTCACAATATTCAGTAGTTTCCTCTCATTACAAATCACCTCTGGGTTCATTTTCTTTATGGTCTTCATACTCATTGTAATACAAGTGGCATTTATCATTTTTATCCATGCAACCAGACCAATGGTCAATCTATGAAGATGAGATTAAAGGTAATATTTTTAGAGGAATTTGGCAAGGCGTTCATCCCAAAAAGGTTTAGACCATACCTCAGAAATTACCTCCTTAAAGCAGGGGTCAGTGAAGTGCCATACAAGCTATATGGTGGTTTTTTCTATTTGAGTCTTGTGGTTACCTACATTGTTTACATACTCCTGGTTTACCCTGCATTGAGAGGGAGAAGCCTAATAGAGGTTCTTCTCTATTCATTTGGTTCGTGGGTGGGCATACAACTCGGTGTAATCTTTGCTATTGGGTTAATATATTACCTCTACATGGAGCAGAGGATATACATACGCACCCAAAAGATGGAGGAAGTCTTGGACGAGTTTTTGCATATAGTCTCTGAGAATATAAAGGGCGGCATGACTCTGGAGGAGGCATTCTGGAATGCTGTCAAGCCAGAGTTTGGAGTACTCTCCAGCGAGATAAGGCTAGCTGCTAAGAAAGTTATGACCGGTGAGGATGTAACAGACGCATTAAGAGAGTTCACAAGCAAGTATAATTCACCCATGTTAACAAGGTCGTTCAACCTAATAATCCAGAGCATAGAGGGTGGTGGCAGGATATCTGACATCATAGACAGAGTTATCCGAAACATTGTTGAAACAAAACGTTTGAAGAAAGAGATGGCTGCAACCAACCTTACATATGTAATATTTGTTTCATTTGTGGTAATAGCGGTTGCACCTGCACTCTTTACACTCTCAAACCAGTTTCTCAGAATCCTTGGAGAGTTCTCACCCACGGTGGGTGGGCTTGAAGGACCAACAAACCTCCCATTAAATCTGGGTAGGATTAGCATTAACCCTGTCATCTTCCAACGCTTTTCTATCTATGCAATTGCGACCATCTCTATATTTGCATCGATGATTATTTCCATAATAAGAAAGGGGAGCATACGGGCTGGTGTTAAGTTAATACCTGTGTATTTAAGTTTGTCTTTCCTTATGTACTCACTATTCTCAAAGGTTGCTGATATAATAGTAAGAACATACTTCGGGCTTTGAGTTTAGTATGTATCTAAAGCTGCCAGTTTCTGCTCTAATTGCATAATCCTGTGTTTCAAAGAATAGTATTCCTCAAAAATGCCTACCTCTTTCAATTTTGAATTGAGTTTGTTTATGAGTTCACGCTGTTTAGCCAACCCCTCCTCATTCCCCATTCGCTCATAGATTTTACCCAATGCAGTGTCTATCTCAATCAGTTTATTATAGACACCAGCACTCACAAGCAGGTAATCCCTCTTCTGGTTGAGATGCTCCAAGTAACCCTCCTCTTGTTTAACTCCCTTTGATTTAATATCTCTCTCTAAGCCCTTAATCCGGGTTTCTATTCCCTCAAGCTTGTCTTTTATTCCCTCTTCTTCTAATTTAGCGTTGTATCTATCCTGCATAACTTTAATACTTTTATTACATCTCTCTATCCTCTTTTGAATCGCCTCAATCCTTTTGTGTAATTTTTGAATTTGAGCATTATAGCTCTGCTTGATCTCGAGGTAAGGCATAGAGCTCTTTAAACTCTCCAAATCCTGCTCTCTCGATGTTATGCTCGCATTAAGCTGTTCTAATTGTCTGGCAAACCGCGCTTTCTTGGCTTCAAGTCTTGCAATCCTTGGTTGGTATTTTTTGGTTATTGCTTTAATACTGGGGTCTTGCTTAATCGTTTGAATTTTGTGAAGCAGCAAATCCTTCTGCTTCTCCAATGGCGCCAACTCCTTTGCCCAGATTTCATCTCGCTCTGCCTTGAGTTGCTCCAGCTTTTTCTTATCCTTAGCAGTTGACTCTAACACAGATATCTTAATCCTAATTGGCTCAAACCTCTGTTGTACAATCTTGCTAAATTTATCATGCAAATGCTTTAGTTTTGCCTCCAGTTTTTTAAGCCTCTTGTAGTGCTTGTTTTTGCCCAGTTCACTCTCCATTTC
>QMQS01000101.1 GCA_003650585.1 Candidatus Woesearchaeota archaeon | reverse complement strand
TTGCAAAGATTGGGTTATCTTAAGCTTAAACATAAACCCGGTTTGCTTGCTAGGTTGGGTATAACACAACAGAGACTTGTGCAAATGATGCACAACTTCCCTATCATACAAAAACTCAAGCCACTACTCAACAAACTTGGACTCTTCAAACTCACAAAAAAAATACCCAAGCCAAGTTTTGAAAATATTGATGTGGCAAACTCAAAAGCATACGCAGTAGGCTTTGGAGGCCAGATTTACATCAAGCAAGGCAAGGATTATGAAGAGGTAAAGAAAAGGATAACAGAAGCGCTGTGCAAAATTAGAGATCCCAACACAGGAAAGCGAGTGGTAAAAAGAGTGCACACTAGAGATGAACTCTTTCCAAATAACCCCAAAGCTCCGGATTTAGTGGTGGAATGTCCCAACTACGATGCTGTGGGCTTTCTTGGTTACAATACACTTTTAAACACAAATCCAATAAAATCCGGCACACACAAGTTGGACGGTGTGTATGTGGCATCTGGCGCAGTATTCAATGGAATCAAACCCAAGAAACAAAACATAACCAACATTGCTCCAACAATACTTAAACTCTATAATCTTCAAAATACAACCTCTAAGATTGATGGGGAATCAATAATATGAGAAAGCTACTGTTGTTGGTTGTGCTCTTACTTGTTTCTAGTTGCTACAGTACTCACTCTGAATCAACTCTAATGGATTATAAATGCCCTGACTGCAACCTTATCCTTATCTCAATAGACACTTTACGAGCAGACCACCTCGGGTGTTATGGTTATCCAAGGAACACATCACCAAACATAGACAAACTTGCTGCTAAGTCACTTCTATTTGAAAATTTCTACTCGGTTGCACCTTGGACTTTGCCCTCGCATGCTTCAATGTTTACTTCTCTTTACCCATCCCAACACGGTGCACATAGCATCAATGGCTCTGTTGAATGGGAGATGAATGGTAAAATAGCAGAAAACATAGCGACATTACCTGAGATATTAAAAAAATACAATCTCACCACTATTGGTATAACTGGGGGTGGCTATGTTGGCAGTAATTTTGGTTTCTCGCGGGGTTTTGATACCTTCATGGAGATTGGTTTTACAACAAGCATAAATGACTCAATAAAAGAGTTTGAGGAGCAATTACCTGGTCTCAAACAAAAACACTTCTTCTTGTTCTTTCATACCTACCAAGTACATGCACCCCATCACCCCGAAGAGAGATTCCTGAAGCTCTATAATCAAATAAACGATACAGTGAAGCTTGCGCTTCTACAGAGGATGGACTCTTTGGAAAAAGAATACAATTTGAGCTGTCTCTTACATCTCATAACAAACATCACTAATGTATCCAGTGATGAAGCCAATGTCTCGATAACACGAATGATTAAGGATGGTACGATTAAGGTTGTAGAAGAGAACAACAAGACAACTTTAAGACTAAACCTCTGGAATTCAGATAAAAATAGGCAGCACATAATCAACTTGTATGATGCAGATGTAAAGCAGATGGATTACTACATAGGTAAGATGTTTGATTTGCTTGAGCAGAGCAATCTACTTAATAAAACCATTATAATCTTCACTGCAGATCATGGCGAGGCCTTTATGGAGTACCATGACCACAACACTAGTAGAGATTGCGGTCATTACTCCCTATATAACCCTGTGCTTCATATTCCACTCATAGTTTATATCCCTAATGTTGAGCCACAGATACTTGAGGAACAGTATTCTACACTGGACCTTATGCCTACAATCTTGAGTTTATTGGATATTTCACACAATACTTCTATGTTTATGGGTCGGAACATTTTCTCAGATGGGATACCAGGGACGAGAGTTATATTTGCTGAGGAGTTTAGGGGAGTTGGTTGGAAGGCGGTCATAACACCCAGATACAAATTCATAGACCATCTCAGCACCCTTTATGGTGAGTTGTATGACTTAGAGCAAGACCCACACGAGACAAAAAACCTTTACCTCAAGTATCCCAAATTGGTTAAGAAATTTCGTTGGATGCTTCGCAGCTATACATCTAATCGCTACTTTGTTTCTGGCTATAAACTGATTCAAGTGGGCAATCCAATTGCTTCCCTTCAGAGTAACCGAAAAGCAAACATAACAGATGAAACAATAACGAGATTAAGGCAGCTTGGTTACTTAAACTAATTTTCTAGCTAAGAAGTAACAGGGTTTTACAATTGTGTTCCTAACAATGAACCTCAACACTCTTGACTTAGCCACAAATTTTGCAATTGGTGGTGACACTCTGTAGTATGCTTTAACAAACCAAGCACCTATTTTGCTTGGTAGGAGCACCTTATCCCTGAATTCGCGTAGAGTGTTTAGTTGTGGTGCGTACTCTGAGCCATAAGCAGCTGTTGCAATGAAGCATCCTGGCTCTGAATAAGGGTTGACCATGTTATCCACAAATAAACATTATATTTAATAAAGGTTTCGTAAGTTATTTATTTCCTAAAGGATTTCTCAACTTGTTATGAAACCAAGAAGACCTTGTGGTGGTCCGTTTAAAACCCCAGTTATACATGTTGATGGTAGGGTGACTGTTTGTTGTAAAGATGTTGAGATGGCTTTGTGCTTGGGGAATATAAACGAGCAGCCTTTTGAGGAGATTTGGAACAACGAGTTTGCCACAAAAATACGGATTGCCCATATTTTGGGTGAGCTTGACACTATTCCCAAATTCAAGCATTGTATAAACCTTGATAACACCTTTGTGTATGATGATGAGATTATAGCTTACTTGAAATCAATAAACAGAGAAGAATTGATTCCGATTTATTTGGAACGGGTAGGAAAGCTTAACAAGGATTAAACCTCAATACAATTTGTGGAAATCTCTTCTACAGGCTCAGAAAGTGTGGAAATGTCGAGTAGTGTTGGTTTATCCAAGGACACTTTGATTAGTTTTTTTGACAGCATATCAACTCTAATGAGAGCACATTGTTTAATCCTCAAGGTTAGGTTTAATCCTGCCCCAGGTACACTTAAATTCCAGCTGTAGTTCTCAAAGTAATTGAATACAGGGTTTATTAACAAATGGGTATCGTTTGAAATTATCTCCAAGGATGTGCGTTTGGTCTTTATGATTGCAGGTAGTTTATGAGTCTGTTTTCCAACTATGTAGCCTTGGCTTTTTGGGATTGTTAAAATCTCTGGTGGTGCACTCTTAGAGCTGTAGATTATGTACCTTTCTGACTTTACTTCATTTTGCTTCCTGTTGCTCAAAAATAAAAGCTCAAGAAATCTGTTCACTCCACCGATTTGATGAAGGAATGCCTGGTCATTCACAGCATCTATTACAATCGAGTAAGTGGGAAATAACCAAGTGGTCTTTGGATCACGCTCTCTGTAGATAGCACTAAACACCTTAGAGGTATTCAATATATGAGCAGAGATGATAAAATTACTCAAAACTATTACTCCAATCAACACTAAGACCATCAATTTTAAGATGCGCTTATCTATTTGTTTTTGAACATATTCAATTCCATATACTAATAGGGCAAAAAAAACAGGAAGAGCGATCACAAAGTAATCATCCACCATTAATCTCATCGCTGTGAATGCCAAAAATGGCACCAAAAACCAAACTGGCAGCAGATAGCGCTTCTGTTTAATTAAGTAAAATAAACCCACGAAAGCAAGAATTGCTTGAAGCCATCCCACGATCCCCCTCAGAATTAGTAGTGGTGCCTTACCCACAAACCTAAAGAAG
>QMQS01000100.1 GCA_003650585.1 Candidatus Woesearchaeota archaeon | reverse complement strand
GAGTTGGAGAAGCAAGCCCAAAACACAGATGTAAGCAACAAGTTGGTGCTTGTGAAACTCTCTGGGAATATGGGTCCTGGACGGCTTTCTGATGTTGGATTTAATGAGATTTTTAGGAAGCTGTATGATAATGGAGCTTACTTTGTAATGAAAAACACCTCGCAGGTTCATACCCAAGGGTTTGAGGGAATAAGGATAGAGCCAGCCCCACCCGAGGTTGTAGAAAAGAGACTCATACAGGAACACAAAAGCAGGTTGGCTTTGTTTGGGGATGCTGAACAAGAGGTTGTGGCTGGCTTGATTAAGGCGCTATCACATGAGAAGGGCGAGAGCGAGACCAAGAATGATTATGAACAGAGAATGATGGAAAACTTCTTGAGCCACATTCGTAAGCACCTCAACCTGTAGAAAACTATTTATTATGTGCTGTATTCTTTTGGGGGATGAAACTCGTTTTTTTGGGCACGAGTTCAATGGTGCCCACAAAGGAAAGGAACCACACCGCAGTGCTTCTCCTTTACAAAGATGAAGGTATACTAGTGGATTGTGGTGAGGGAACTCAAAGGCAACTCAAATTCGCCAGAGTTAAACCCTCAAGAATAACAAAGATACTTATAACCCATTGGCACGGTGACCATGTTTTTGGGTTGCCTGGATTAATCCAAACCCTGGGCTCTGAGGAATACGGGCGTGTGTTAAAGATTTACGGGCCAAAGGGCAGTAAGAGGATGTTTGAGAAGGTGCTAGAGGCGTTTGTTTTGGAAGCACGGATTGAATATGAAGTGATTGAAGTTAGCAGGGGGGTTTTCTTTGAGAACAAGGAGTTTACGCTCAAGGCATTGCCAATGAGCCACTCTGTACCTTGCTTGGCATACAGATTCCAAGAGAAGGATACCCGGAAAATAATAATGGAGCGCGTTAAGAAACTGGGCTTACCAGAGGGGCCATTGCTTGGGGAATTGCAGCGCGGTAGAAGTGTTGAGTATAAAGGTAAGTTAATAAAGCCAGAGCAAGTGAGTAGGATAAAGCGAGGCAAAGGCGTTTGCTTTATTTTCGATACCAAACTGAACGAGAATTGTATAGAGATTGCTGAGAATGCAGACCTGCTTGTTTGCGAAGCCACCTTCTCAAGCGAACATGAAGAGAAGGCACAACTCTACAAGCATTTAACTGCAAAGCAAGCTGCATTGATTGCCAACAACGCCAATGTCAAGCGCCTGGTACTAACACACTTCAGTCAGCGCTACAAGAACACCCAAGATATCGAGGAGGAGGCAAGCCAACTGTTTGATAAGGTGGTGGCTGCCCAGGACCTCATGGAAATTGTTCTTTGAACACATCCATTATCGCAAGCCTAATGTCATCTGGCATCACTGTCTTTCGCTTTGCATGCCTCATATAAACCAAAGCCCTTTCTGCTATCTGGGTTGTCCACAACTCGAGTTGCTCCTTCAACACCTGCTTGCTGCCATTGCTAACCCTCAGGTTGCCTTTGCGAGTAAAGATTCTACCAACAGAGTGCGTAGGTATTCCCCTTTTTGGCATACCCAGTTAACATCCAGTATAATATAAAAAGGTTTTTATTGGGGAATTAATCTACACTTAGTATGAATCGCAAGTTAAAGGGGATAAACGCTGAGCGGGAGTTGGTTCACAAATTCTGGGAAAAGGGATGGCCTTGTGTGAGGGTTGCTGGCTCTGGCAGCTCGCGCTACCCAAGCCCTGATATCCTGGCGGGCAATAGAGAGCGCATGGTAGCAATCGAATGCAAGGTTACAAAGGGCAAGACCAAGTATTTTCCCAAAGAGGAAATCCTCATGCTAAAGAGATTCTGCGACCTGTTTGGTGCTGAGCCTTGGGTTGGTATAAAATTTGCAGGGGAGGAATGGTTCTTCCTAAGTCTCGATGACCTAAAGGATACTGGCAACTGTTATCTGGCATCTCTAGAGATTGCAAAAACCAAGGGGCTCCTGGCAGAGGAACTTGTGGGAATTTTCAACATGGATGAATAGGTTAGATTTAAAAAAATCCATGTATTACCTTTTTTTCAATGCCCAGAATTTCTATCAAGATAATAAGGGAAGTGGTGGCAAAGAAGATAGGCAATGACGTGCTCGAACTTGTTGAAATGCTCAAGAGGCAGGGTGAGATGTCTGAGTTCGCACTGGCAAACGAGTTAAAAGAGGATATAAACTCTGTGCGTAACAAACTATACCGACTACAGCACCAGAACCTTGTCACATTCAGAAAGAGAAAGGATGAGGTAAAGGGTTGGTATGTGTATTTCTGGAGGATAAACCATGAGAGGTTTAGATACATTTACAGGGAGATGTTAGAAAGGGAGTTGGAAAGGGTTGAAAATCAAATAGAGTGTTTGCAAAGCGGCGAGTTCTTCATGTGTCAAAACAGGTGCTTGGTAGTGGAGTTTGAGGATGCATTGAATTCAAACTACTTGTGCCCCGAGTGCGGCTCAGTGTTGGTTCAGTGCGATAACTCAAAGGAGATTTCAAAACTGATAAAGAAGAGGGATAAGCTTAAGAAAGCCATGGAAAGGTGTTCTTAACCTGCTCTAAAAAACCCTCAATGGTGGTAATCCCGAACTCAGAGATCACACCAGAGATTAGCCTTGGGTGAACCCTCTCAAACACTATGTTGCATATCTCAACGCCACGGGGTGGTCTCTGCCATACTTCCTTAGAGAATCTCTGCTCGATGCGCTCATCAAACCCGAACTGGGTCTTACCGTCATACTTCCATGAGTGGCAGCACACATAAACTGGTATTTCGTATGAGTTGGCTATCTCTGCAAACATCTCTGAGCCAATCTTGTTTATAACAAAACCCTCAGATGTTATTGCGTCAGCCCCGATTAGCATGATGTCTGCCCCTTTTAAGGCGAGACGGGCGGCAGAATCAACAAAATGCACCACTCTAATACCTGCTCTGGCAAGCTCTCTGGCTGTAATCCTGCCTTGAAAAAAGGGTCTTGTCTCTGTGTTGTGAACCACAAAGTTTTTGCGTTCTTGTTTTGCCTTAATCAGGATACTGGTTACAGTGGACGAGTGGCAGTGGGTAAACACCACGCTACTCGGCTTTATCCTTCTTGAGCCATAGAGCTTTATTCGTTCGTTTGAATCCTTGAAATACTCACAAACCCACTTTATCCTGGCTTGTAGTTCTGTTTTGAATTTAGCTCTGCTTAAACCCTTGGTCACATAATGCAAGGCATTCCTGAGGCAGGGCTCTGTGGGTCTGGCTTTTGCCAATAATTTTACAGCTTTTTTTACCTCATCCAGAGTCTTGCAATAGAATAAGGACTTAACACCTGCAAGAGCAATACTCTGAGCGCCTTGTATTCTCAGCTGTGTTATTGCCTTTGCTGTTCCCTTGTAATCCATGTTTATTTCTTTTTCTTGGTTTTTGCAACAAGCTCTTGTTCTAGCTCTTTTTCTATCTTTTGCTCCTCCTGCTCTATCTTAAGTTCTTCCTTCAAAACCTTGTTGGTAATTCTTAGCAGGTTCTCATCCATCCTGGCTATCCTGCGCTCCATTATTACAAGTATCCTTAAGCTATAAACTATTGCAGCCAGGGTTCCTATTATTATCGAAAGAATCACAGCGTCAAGCTCTCCTGCTCCCATTTATCCAGCACCTCTTTTGTTGTTGGCTCAAAAAAGACCACACTGATATAAAAATGTTTCCATGTGTAAATCGCACAGGCAATTGGTGTAGATTAGGGTATTCTTTGGTAAATTAGTCTGACTTTTGATGACACTAATAGAAAGTTTTAAATAATAGTATACTGATAGG
>QMQS01000099.1 GCA_003650585.1 Candidatus Woesearchaeota archaeon | reverse complement strand
TTGGTATAGTGGATGATGAGGGGGATGTAACTTACTATGAGTGTAAGTGGCTGAGACCCTAGCATCCAAAAGATTTATATTATACTTCGAGTTCAAGGTTGTGTGAAAAAAGGGATGATAGAGATAAAGTTCATTGGCAGAGGTGGGCAGGGTGGCAAAACAGCCGCATACCTAGCAGCAGAGGCAGCATTTCAGGGTGGTAAAGACGTCCAGGCATTTCCTGAGTTTGGTCCAGAGCGGGAGGGTGCCCCGGTTTTTGCTTACACACGGATTTCTGATTCCCCAATAAAGCTTCATTCTGGTATCACACACCCAGACATAGTTGTGGTTATTGATGAAAGCCTTGTGTTTGAGCTGGATGTGTGCAGGGGGCTAAAGGAGGGTGGCATACTTATACTTAATACAAAAGAACCCACTGAAGAAATGCTCAAAAGGGTTGCCAAACAATGCCAGGTATTTTATGTGGATGCCTCAGGCATAGCACTCCAACTTTTGGGTAAGAATATTCCTAATACACCTATGCTGGGTGCTCTGAGTAAGGTAACAGGCGTCTTTACTCTAAAGCAATTGGCTAAGGTGTTCCAAGAAGAATTCGGTAAGAAGTTGAATCCAGAGTTGATTAAGAAGAACCTCAAGGCAATGGAGAGGGCTTTTAATGAGGTGAAGAGGGCTTGAAAAAGAAATCATGGAAAAGTATACCTGAAGGTGGCATAATAACAACCCCTGGCAACTCTTTAAAATTTAAAACAGGGGATTGGAAGACCCATTACCCCGAATGGAACAAAGAGAAATGCATACAATGCCTTAGGTGCCACTTCCTATGCCCAGAGGGGGCGATTAAGGTAAAGAATGGCAAGGTTGTTGGGATTGACCTTGATTACTGCAAAGGGTGTGGGATCTGCGCAGATGAATGTCCTGTTAAAGCCATTGTTATGAAAAAGGTGGGTGAGAATGGGAGTGATTAAAAAAGCGATGACTGGTGCAGATGCAGCAGCAGAGGCAATGCGACAGATAAACCCAGATGTGGTTGCTGCCTATCCAATCACTCCACAGACACCTATCATGCATAGGTTTGCTCAGTTTGTTGCAGAAGGGAAGGTCAAAACAGAATTTGTTACAGTCGAGTCTGAACACTCTGCAATGAGTGCCTGCGTGGGGGCTGCAACAGCAGGTGGGCGGGTGATGACTGCCACTTCTGCCAATGGCTTGGCATTGATGTTTGAGATTGTATACATTGCTGCTTCCAATAGATTGCCCATTGTGATGAATGTGGTTAATAGGGCATTATCTGGGCCTATAAACATCCACTGCGACCATTCAGACTCGATGGCTTGTAGGGACTCTGGGTGGATACAGCTTTATTCAGAGAATGCTGAGGAGGTTTACGAGAACAACCTCATTGCCATAAAACTCGCTGAAAGGGTGAATATGCCGGTGATGGTTTGTCAGGATGGCTTTATAACCTCTCATTCAGTGGAATCCATGAGAGTGCTTGATGATGCCTCTGTAAGAAGGTTCATTGGTCAATATAAACCAAAGCACTACTTGCTGGATGTTGAGCATCCTATTACATCTGGACCATTTGATTTTTATGACTACTATTTTGAGCACAAGCGCCAACAGATTGAGGCAATGACTAAGGTGATTCCAGCTTTCTATGAGATTGTTGACGAACTGGGGAAGCTTATGGGTAAGCATTACGAGACAGTTGAGGAGTACTACCTGGCTGATGCTGAGTTTGTTGTGGTGAGTTTGAACTCCACTGCAGGTACAGTGAAGCATACTGTGGACGAATTGAGGAAGCAAGGTAAGCGTGTTGGTGCACTCAAGATTAGGTTGTTTAGACCGTTCCCACGCGAGGATATTGCCAAATACTTGCGGGGTAAGAAGGCCGTGGCTGTGCTTGACAGGGCTGCTACCTTTGGACATGTGGCTCCGCTTTACCATGAGATTAGGTCTGCCCTTTACGAGTTTCCAGACAAGCCAAGGGTTGTGAGTTATATTTACGGCTTGGGCGGTAGAGATGTTAATCTTGGACACATAACGAAGGTTTTCAATGAGCTTGAGAGTGGCACAGCCCAGGAAGAGAATTATTTGGGAGTGAGGGATGAGGATGAACCTTAAACAACTCGCATCAAAGGAGGAGAGGTTTGTTTCAGGGCACAGGTTATGCCCTGGTTGTGCTGCACCAATCATCGTTAGACTGACTTTAAAAGCTATAAAACAGGCGGTTGTGGTAGCCACAGCCACTGGTTGCTTGGAGGTTTCATCTACCATTTTCCCGTATACATCATGGCGTGTGCCTTGGATTCACAATGCATTTGAGAATGCTGCTGCCACAATATCTGGTGTGGAGGCGTGCTATAGGGCTTTGAAGAGACAGGGGAAGATTCGCAAAGAGATAAAATTCGTGGCATTTGGTGGTGATGGTGGCACTTACGATATCGGTTTGCAGAGTTTATCTGGAGCATTGGAACGAGGTCATGATTTTCTATATGTTTGCTATGACAACGAGGCATATATGAACACTGGTATTCAGCGCTCATCTGCAACCCCAATGGGGGCATGGACCAATACCTCACAGGTTGGCTCAGCCCAACTTGGTAAAAAGGAGCACATGAAAGATCTAACCTCAATTGTAGCTGCCCATAACATACCATATGTTGCTCAGGCAACACCTGCAAACTACCTTGACCTCATGAGAAAGGTTGAGAAGGGTGTTAGCATCAAGGGTCCTGCATTCATCAATGTGCTTTCACCTTGCCCAAGGGGTTGGAGGTTCCCCCATAACAAAACTATCAAGATTGCTCAATTGGCTGTTGACACCTGCTTCTGGCCTTTATATGAGGTAGAGAATGGGGTCTACAAAATTAATTTTGACCCAGGCAAGAACAAGAAACCAATAAGGGAATGGATACTCTCTCAGGGAAGATACAAACATCTCTGGAAGAATAGAGGGTTTATTAGGGAGATTCAAGAGTTTGTTGACAGGCGTTGGGAGCGACTTAAGCAACTCTCTTCTATGGGCTAAATTGTGCAGAGAGGTATACCTTGGCAAATGAATCCAAATGATTTAAATACTGGCGCAGATTCATCTAGTGCTGGGATGGCTCAAAGAAAAGGGGTTAACTTGGATAAACTTCTAAATCCGAGTTCTATTGCAATAATAGGGGCGAGCAATGTTCCCCATAAGGTTGGTAACAATGTTGTGAAAAACCTTTTGGATTATGGGTTTAGGGGGAGGATATACCCAATAAACCTTAAAGAGCCGACAATTCTTGGTTTGAAGGCATACAAATCTGTGCTTGATGTTCCTGATAGCATAGATCTGGCTGTTGTTGCCATACCAGCGAGGTTTGTCCCAGCAGCAGTTGAGGAGTGTGGTAGAAAGGGGATACCCTTTGTGGTTGTAATCTCTGCAGGGTTTGGGGAACTTGGGGAAGAAGGCAAGCATCTTGAAGAGGAGTTGCTAAGGGTTGCCAAACTCCACAATGTTAGGGTTCTTGGTCCAAACTGCTTGGGTATAATAAATCTAAGTGATAATGTGAATGCCTCTTTTTCATCAATAATGCCACACAAGGGTAACATTGCTTTTATCTCACAGTCAGGGGCATTGTGCAGCTCTATTCTTAGTCTTAGTGTGGAGGAGGACTTTGGGTTTTCAAAATTCATAAGCATTGGTAACAAGATAGATATTGATGAGAGCGACCTTCTTGAGTACTTAGGAAAAGACCCCAATACCCAGGTTGTGCTGCTTTATTTGGAATCAATAAGGGACGGAAGACGCTTCTTACAGGTTGCCTGTGAGGTTGTGAAACAAAAGCCAATTATCCTTGTGAAGGGAGGTGTCACAGAGGCGGGTGCCAAAGCAGTCTCATCCC
>QMQS01000098.1 GCA_003650585.1 Candidatus Woesearchaeota archaeon | reverse complement strand
AGATGGGACGGGATTGCAAGGTTTCTTAGTGAGCTCATACCAAGGATTAAGCCCATGTTTGAAATAAGGCTTGTTGTGCCAGAGTTCCCAGGGGAGTTCCAGCCACCAGAGGGGGTTTCTGTTGTGAGAATACCACTAACAAAGCTTAAAGCAGCTGATTACAGGTTTCCTAATTTGAGCTTAAACCAGGTTAAAAAAGAGATTGCCTGGGCAGACCTTGTGTGGACCCAGACAATAGGTCCAATAGGTGCAACAGCTATACTCATGGCTCACCGGCAGATGAAGCAGGTATTGGCTTACATCCACTCGATTGAGTGGGACCTCTTCTCAAAGAGTATAGCCAAGAGGTGTCTTAGGGGTGTTGTGTACAAGGGCACGAAGTACTGGGCAAGATACATCTACAACAAATGCAACTTGCTTTTAGTACCAACATTAGAGCTTTGCGAACTGTTGCAAAGGAATGGGGTTAAAACACCCAAAAGGGTAGTATTCCTCGGGGTGAACACAACCCACTTTGTGCCACCGAAGGACAAGCAAAAGGCCAAGGAAGCAGTAGGGCTCAAAGGGAATGATAGGGTTGTGGGTTATTGTGGTAGGGTAGGGAGAGAGAAGGACCTTATCACACTCTATAGGGCATTCCTAAGGGCAAGGAAGCAGATAGGCAACCTAAAATTACTAATAGTGGGTGGCGGTGTCCATGATTGGGACAAACTCTTCCTGTCAAAAGAGGATGTGCTCTTTCCTGGACCACAAAACAACATACTCCCCTATTTCCAAGCACTGGACATATATGTGCTTCCCTCATTAACTGAAACCACCTCACTCTCCACTTTAGAAGCCATGTCATGCGGGGTGCCTGTATTGGTTACAAGGGTGGGACAGGTTAAGGATTATGTGGTGCACGGCAGGAACGGTTACTTCTTTAAGAAGGGTGATGCATATCAACTCTCAGGGTTCATAGTGGAGCTATTCAGGGACGATGCCCTTCGTGAGCGAATGGGTCATACAGCCCGGCAAACAGTGGTACAGATGTATTCTTTTGAGAAGACTATTAGAGACATAACCCTGGTGCTTGAGGTGTTCCTAAACCTTTAAACTCACAACCTTGCTTATGCCATGCTCTGTCATACTAACCCCAAACAGGGTGTCTGCGTTCTGAATTATGTAATCGTTGTGGGATATAACTATATACTGGGCTTGTTTTGCGTAGCTGCTGATGAGTTTGGCAAGCTTCTCAGAGTTTTGTTTATCCAAGGCAGCATCCACCTCATCCATAATATAAAAAGGTGCTGGCTCATACTCCTGGATTGCAAATATCAATGCAAGGGCAGTGAGTGCCTTCTCACCACCTGACAGGCTTCTTATGTCTTTGAACCTTGAACCAGACAAGCGTACCTTGATTAGAGCCCCACCATCAAATGGGTTTTCGGGGTTCTCAAGCACTAGGTATGCCTCGCCACCCTTGGTGGAGAGCTTGGTAAACATCTGGGTGAAGTATTTGTTGAGCTTCTCAAAGGTTTCCAAGAATAGAACTTTCTTCTTTCCCTCTATCTCGCTCATCATCTTCTCAACGTCCTCCTTCTCTTTCAGTAGCTTTTCTCTCTTTTCAAGCAGCTGCTGGTATTCCCGCTCGACCTCCTCGTATATCTCCAAGGCCCTCAAGTTAACAGAGCCCAAGTTCTGCACCATTGACTCGTAGCGCTCAATCTCTCGTTTGAGCTCAGATAGGGATTTGCCCTTTAGCAATTCCACATCGCTGTATTGCTTGAACTCCTCCTCTAGCCCCGAGAGTTGGGCTTTGAGTGTGGCTCGTTCTAAAGATATGGAGTTCATCTTGAGCTCAATCTGTCTCGTTTTGTCACTAAGCTCAAGCTTCTCTTTCTCGAGGTTTCTAACTGCATCTGCGAGTTGGTTCCTTCTCTTAAACAGTTGCTTGTATTTTGAATAGAAATCCTCTGCTTTCTTCTCCATCTCTTTGAGTTTTTTGTTGAGCTCTTTATCCTTCTCTTGCCTCTTGGTTATCTCGTCGCTAAAGCTCTTCTCTTCCTTACTCAGCTGTTTTAATATCTGCTCTATTCTCTTTGCCTCTTTACCAAACACTTCCTCCCTCTGGACCCGGTTGTTATGTATTCTACCATCAATTGCCACTATCTCTTCCTTGATTTTTCTAATACGCTCTTCGTATGTGTCTATCTCTGCCAGCACTTTCGTGTCCCTCATAGCAGAGAGTTGTTGCTTCAGCTTCTCACGCATCATCTTCTTTGATGTTAGGTTGGTTGTAACCTTAGATATCTCTTTCATCAACTGTGAAAGCTTTTGCTCCACTGATTTCAGGTTTGCTTTCAATATCTCCTTCTCCTTCTGTGAGGCAGAGAGGTCCTCTGAATCAAGATGTAAGCTTTTTTCTGCCTTTATTATCTGCCCCTCTAGTTCTCCCTTCTCACGCCTTAGTGCATCTATCCTCTCTTCTGTTTCCTGCTTTGTTGCCTCAAGCTTATCTATTTGCTTTGTCAATTCAGCAACCCTTGCTTCAACCTCTGTAAGGTGCTTGGTAACCTCCTCCTCTTGGAACCCGAGTGCCTGGGTCTGGCGGCGCCTGTAGCCACCTATCATTGCACCACTAACCTCTACCAGGTCACCATCTAGGGTTACCATTCTCACTGTACCTACGCCCAATCGCCTTGCCACATCCAAATTCTCGACAACTAGGGTGTCACGGAAAACAAAGCGAAATACCTTCTCATATTTGGGGTCGTATTTGATTAAATCTATAGCAAGCCCATGCACCCCAGAAGCACCCGCAAGCCTCTTTACCTCATTCGATATCTGAAACTGTCTCAGGTTCTTTATCGGAAGGAAAGTGGCAATACCCAGTTTGTTTTCTTTGAGAAATTTAATGCATTTCACTGCAGTGGCTTCGTCCTCCACAACAACATCCCTCAGGTGAGGTCCTGCTGCCACATCAAGCGCCAAGGCATACTTGCTTTTAACACTCCCCAGACTCGAGACGCTTCCGTGTATTCCCGGTATTTTGTTCCTCAGCTCAAGCACCCTCTTAACAGCAATATTGCCAGCTATCTTCTCGTGGAGAGAGCTTTTGCGCTCCTTTAATTTGGCAAGTTCTTCCCTGGCTTCGATTAGGTGCTTTCTAACAGTGGCGAGTTTTGAAGCCAGTGCAGAGTCCTCATTGAGCAATCTATTTAGCTCCACAGTTACCTGCTTGAATCTGAGCTTTGTCCTCTTGAGCATCTCAAGCTCTTTTTTGTTTTTGAGTTCTATCTCTGCTATCTTGGCAATCCTCTGGTCAATATTGCTAAGCTGTATCTCCAAGCGGTCCTTCTCCCGCATTAGCGCTTGCTGCTCCTCTTTCAGGTTTAGCAGGGTATTAGAGATTTCTTCTGTCTCAGCATCAATCGCATCAATCTCTGCCTCTAGTTTTGCTGTGTCCCCTATCTTGTATTTTTGCTTCAACTGGTTTAATCTGTTGCTGAGCTCCCTTTGCTCCTCTTCCAACTTTGCTTTGTCCTGTTGCATAAGGGCTATCTCACGCTCAAGCCCCTTCATCTTCTCTTTGAGTTCATCCAACTGGTTCCTGAGATGCCCCTCCCTCTCCCTGATCTTGCTGATTTCCTGTTTGCATGACTCAATCCTGGCTGTGTTGGCAGAAATCTCAACCCTGAGGTTCTCTATCCTCTTGTGCAAATCCACCTGCCCTTTCTCTCCCTTTTGCTCTATCTCACTATTAACATTGTCTATCTCCTTCTGCTTCTGAGCAATCTCATTCTCCAACTCCTTTATTCTTTTATTCGTTGCTTCGAGTTGGGCTTTGAGTTGTTCCAGCTTGCCATCTATGGCTTGGAGCTTCTTTGTCTTATCAGTAATCTGT
>QMQS01000097.1 GCA_003650585.1 Candidatus Woesearchaeota archaeon | reverse complement strand
GTTATAAATAGAGGTGGCAACCCCACTAATCTCAGGCAGGTATGCATCTGAAAATATTGCGATTCTCATTTTAAATGCTTCTTGAGCATCTGTGCCACTTTGCTTCCTGAAACCCTTCCTCGCAATTTAGCCATGACTATCCCCATCAATGCATTGAATGATGCATCCTTATTCTGAGAAATTGCCTTTAGGATAACCCCCTCCAATTCTGAATCACTCACTCCTGCTTGCATCTCTTCTATCAACTTATCGACATCTTTTGTGTCTGAGTGAGCAAGAATAGTAAGCAAATTTTCCTTAGTAATCTTGGCTTGGTTGAGGGCATCGAATACCTTTTCAAAAACATCATCACTAAGCTTGATTTCCTTTTTGTATTCCTTTCTAATCTCCTTCTCTGCTTTGAGTACTGTCTCGGCTATAAAACTCGGTTTAACGCTATCGTACCTTTTAATAAGCTTTACAATAGAATCAACCTTGGGTGATTTTACAGTGAGCTTTGCAAGGTCCTTACTCAACCCGTATTTCATCTCGAGTTCCTTAGCAAGCTCTGTTAGCAACCTCGCCTTCTTAACCTGGCTAAATTCTGGTTTGATTAAGGGCAAGTCTGTCTCTGGGTACATCCTCGCCCGACCAGGCATTGGTCTCAAATAACTAGTGGTTGCATCGGGATTGGCTTTTCTAACCTCGCTTGGCACCCCTTGTGATAACTGTTTTAGCCGCTCTTTTACCATCTCTAAGCCCTTAACAGCTGTCTCCTTTTTGTCAGCAATGAGGACAAAACCGTCCCCATCTTTGCAGTTGAGTTCCTTTCTTATATTTTTTATATCAGCTGCTGTAATCCCATACTTTGGAAGTTCATCTGAGTGGAACAACCCACCAATACCAACCTTGACCCTGCCAAACTCTGCAAGCTCAGTACCAACTCGCTTGCCAGGTTGTAACTCCAACCCAAACAGACCCTCTGAGTTTGAAACCCGCATACCAAACACGTTCCCCTTTTGTTTGATAACACCGGCAACAAGCTTACACCCAGTGTTTTTAAAGAGGTGTGTTAAATCAATTGGTTTCGAGAAGGAGAGTTTTGTAAGTCTGTCTTTAATGGCTATGAGCTTTGTCTGCCTCATAATCTCATAATCCACAAGTTTGTTAAGCAACCTCAAATCCTGGGCACCCTTTATTTCCACCCTTGCACCTCTAGGGATAGACACATTGACATCCTGTCTAATTGTGCCAAGTCCACGCTTCACTTTCTCCATGGAACGCAAAATCATTCCAATGTGCTCTGCAACCTCCCTGCAAACCTCACCTGATTCAATGTCTGGGGTAGTTGAAATCTCGATGAGTGGTATCCCGAGCCGTGAGAGGTTGTATATGTCATACTTAGGGGTTCGTTTAACAATCTTGGCAGCGTCTTCCTCTAGGCATATCGTTGGTATCCCAATCCTCTTTCCTTTAAGGGTGATGTAACCATCGTAACCCACAAGTGCTGTGCGTTGGAACCCAGCTGTGTTGGACCCGTCCAACACAATCTTTCGCATCACCACAACCCTATCCACAATCTTGGCATTGAGGAGTTTAGCAACATTCAGTGCGATGTTTAATGCCTCTTTATTGATATCGTGTGGGGGCTCCTCATCAAGCTCAACAAGGCAAGTTGTATCATAGTAGCCATAGTAATGAAACTCTTTCTCCCTCAAAACCTCATGTAGGGCTGCTTTGTCTAACTCACCCATTTCACTCCTTGATGCCCTCAAAAATCTCTTCACAATAAAGTCTGGCTCTCTATCACTTATTATAGAGGGGCAACTACAAAAGAGCTTCCCAGTGTCTAATTGCTGGTGTATCTCCAAGCCAATCTTGGGTTTTACCATCTTTCAATATAGGAACGCCTGCTCTGTGATTCTTGTGATGTTTTCTCCTCGAAAGTCTTGATTGAATAGCCCCCTTATCTTTTGTTTTGGATAATTGCTTAGCAACCAAGCAAGTTTGATGTATGCTGTCTCGGGAGTGAGCCCATACTCGTTGGGAATCACACCCAATTTTAAAAGCTCCCTACCTGTTGAGTAAATTTTGAGATTCACCCTGCTATAAATACACTGTGTCGTCATTACGACTGGAATTTTCTTAGTGAGTTGTCTTATGGCGTCCTTTATGCCTGGCTTTTCAAGATTGATGTGTCCAAAACCACTCCCCTCAATCACCAACCCGTCATAGCCCTTATAAGCAAGCAACTCTTCAGGATTTAAACCTGGTCTAAATTTCAACAAGCCAAGCTTTAGTTTTGGGTTAAACCCTTTCAATTTAAGTGAGGCTTTAGACTTCTTGGGGTAATCCTGAGAGAGCATCTTGAGCTTGCCCTGCTTGTAGTTCACAATTGCCAAAGGCAAAGTGTTTATGGGTCTAAATGCATCCCGCCTAGAGGAATGCATCTTGCGTGTGTTGTGTGGCTTAAGCACAAAGCAATCCTCATCATTGGTGGTGGCATGCATACAAATACCAACCCCAGCATAATCCCCTTTTGTTATGAAATGGGCTGCATTTATAATGTTCAAAGCAGAATCCGTGCTGCCTCTATCTGAGGATCTCTGAGAGCCCACAAGCACCACTGGTATGGCTAGGTTCTCCAGTGCGAAGGAGAGTGCAGAAGCAGTGTAATGCATTGTGTCGGTGCCATGTGTAACTATCACGCCTGCAGAGGATTTGACCAGTGCTTTAATCTCATTTGCAATCTTGTTGTAATGCTCAAATTCAAGGTTTTCAGAGAGAACATTCATAATTTGGATGCTTTCTATTCTTGCTATGTTGTAGAGCTCAGGAAACATACCTAGCAACTCTCCTGCGGAGAATAGTGCTTTAACCCCGCCTGTCTCGTAATCCACCTTAGAAGCGATAGTGCCTCCAGTGTGGAGTATAGCAACCTTGGGCAACTTAGGGTTTTGTTTGAAGCTGCACCTTTGACTCACACCTCTGGGTTTATAGCCATGTACAACCCTCATGCTCTTTACATTGCTCTTAGAAAATGCAATATTGTACCCATCCTTTAATTTTAGAATTACTACACCCACCTCATGTGAGGGAATAAAGGCACCGATAAACTCTTCACCACTCTTTAAAACCAGTTTAACTGTGTCACCTGTCTTCATCACCCATTGTATTAAACCCCTAATTTAAAAGGTTTTTGTTAGTAGAAAGATTAAAATACAACATAGCAACCCAATTTGGCATGGAATACGACATTGTTGCAGGCATACCCTCTTATAACAACCAAAACACAATAGGATTCGTGGCTCAACAAATCGACAAAAGTCTAACAAACCACTTTTCAAAGTTTAAATCAATTATAGTTAACTGTGATGGCAGGAGCCACGATAACACCACAAAGGTATTCTTAGAGACAGATACAAAAACAGAGAAAAAAGTGCTCTTAGCAAAACCAGGCACAACTGGCAAAGGCACAGTCTTTAAGCAATTGTTCGAATTTGCCCAAAGAGTAAAGGCAAGGGCAATCGTTGTGAATGATTCAGACCTAAGAAGCATTAATCCAGAGTGGGTAAGGAGTCAACTAACTGCCATATTGGGGCAGGGCTATGATTTCGCAGCACCCTACTACATTCGCCACAAGTATGATGCTTCAATTACCAATCATATCTGCTATCCTATAGTTTATGCTTTGCTTGGTTGCGATATACGCCAGCCTATAGGAGGGGATTTTGCATTCTCAAGCAGGTTGTGTAACCATTGGCTCAAACAGGATTGGAATAAAGAGGCATACTTGTTTGGGATAGACATCTTTATGACCACCACAGCAATTCTCGGTGGGTTTAAGCTATGCCAAGTTAAGCTGGGTGCAAAGATACATGATGCAAAGGACCCCTCGCAATCTCTAGCTCCGATGTTTAAGCAGGTGGTTGCCACTCTCTTTAGAGTTATTAATTTGAATTTGGAAGAGCTAAGCAAGGTTAAGGGGGTGGCAAACCCTCCCATATTAGGTAACCTAAACCCTTCTGAGCCAGAGCCAATCCAAGTTGACTTAGAATCAGCCCAGAGGAGGTTTGTTGAGGGGTTT
>QMQS01000096.1 GCA_003650585.1 Candidatus Woesearchaeota archaeon | reverse complement strand
GTTGCAACCTAGGTCCAATCGTGGTTCTAACTTCACTGCTCGTATTGATGGTTTTTACGGGTTGGCAGCATATTTTGTTGCCTGCAAGCTCCAAAACTCTGTAACCCTCTTTGCATCCCTCTCCCTTACTGACAACATACCCACCTCTCTGTAGACAATTCTCTTCCCTAATTTCATCATTAATCATCCTTGGTACGATGGGCTTTGGCATGAGCCTCTCTCTAGCTTCGACTCTCCTTACAATCCTCCTCAGTAATTGCTTGACTTTGGTTTTGTTGCCAGCTTGCTCTGCTGTCCTGATTCTTCTTGCAATAGTGCTGATATCTTCTCCCTCTTTAACCAACTCCATAGCAGCCCTCCACGCTGAGGTGTAGTTCCTCTGCCTTAGCCGCTCCTTTGCCATCTCTAGCAACCTCGCTTGGACCCTCACAACTTTGGTAAGATTTGTATCGTTGAACCTTTGCACTCGAGCCCTTAACCTTCGAAGTTGTCTCGCTGCCCTTGCCAATTGCACCTGAGCTCTGAGAGCCCTATATCTGCTCAAATTGGATCTCTGCTCAAATTTATTCATGACCTGCTCTGCCTCTTCCTCTGACTTGCCACTAAGTGCTTTGTATTTGAGCAGGGCGCGTCTCCTTATAGCCAAGAGATGGTTGCCGGTCGCGTTAGTGTTTTGCTCGATTTTGTGGAAGACTCCCCTAATATGCTCAATATTGGTTTTGTTCTGTTCCTCCATTCTCTTTAGTATCCTTGCCTTTACTGCTTCTAACTTGGCTTTGTGGAGTTCAATTCTCTCTTCTAACCTTGCGATTCTCTCCAATGCCTTCTCTTGACCGACAGCAGTGTTGCCATCACCTAGCCTCTTCACCCATTTGTTTATCCTACTAATTGTCTTGTTGTAGTTTCTTTGTGCTTTCTCAGCCTTTTCTATCTCTCCTGTTTCCATATAGTGCTTAATCTCTGCAAGCCGCTTTTCTGCTATCCTCAATGCAACCTCTGCTTTCTTAGCCCTGTTGAATGTAAATGCTAATCTTACTCTGTCTATAAGATTTCCGAACATTAACCCTAGCCCAGGTTTTACCTCAGGGAGTTTTGGTAATGGTGCACAGCATATCCTGCTTTGTGCCTCATCAACAAAGCCAAGGTCTTCATAATCCTCTTTGCAACCCTCGCTTGCATCAGCAACATAACCCTCAAGCTTCTCACACGTCTCTGTATCTGTTTCTGGTGCTATCTCAGGAAGTTCTTGGGGTATTGTAGTGGCTAAAGTCTCTTCTACTACCTCACCACTGGGTATGCAACAGACTGAGGTGTTTGAGGTGCTTGGTCCAATGAAATAACCCTCCTTACACCCCTCTTGAAGCCCTATGACATACCCTCCAACATTCAAGCATACCTCTTCCGCTATCTCTGTAGGTAACCAGCATTGTTTGTCATCTTCGACCACTGCGTATGGTTGTAAACCCTCGCTGCCAGTTTCATTAGATGCAATTACCATACCGCCAAGGTTTGTGCATATATTTTCTGTTGTGGTTAACAATGCTTCTGCTGCCAGTGTCAGTGGTAGAAGAAAAGCCAATACAAAAGCCCATGTTACGTACTTCATCCTTATCACCTCTTATTTTTGGGTTGATTTCCCTATGCAAAAACCTTATAGTATTTAAAATATTCTTGAAACAAGATGAAACTTATCTTAGTTTTACTTTGTTTGTGTTGCCAATAGGTATCTTAACAATAAGGTTCCTTTGCTCTAGGTTTCTTAACAAGCGTGTTACTTTTGGTTTTGAAAACCCAGTGAGTTTTACGAGTTGGCTTTGCCATACCCCTTCCCGCTTATTTTTCTCTAAAATCTTAAGTATTTGCTTTTCTTCGTCCAGTAGATATGCTGGTTCTTGTTTTTTTAGTTTCACAACCAGAATGGCAACCAACAAAATCCCGAATGCAGGGATAATCAAAAGCAAGTATTGGTTGGGCCGTGGCTTAAATAGGAGCAGCAATGTCATGCTCTCATTTTGACTTAAGGATGGGTACCACTCAAGTATTATATTCACACCATTAGTTGTAACCTTGTCTGGCTCTGGAAACACAGACCTCTTATTTGCTTGTAGGGGTGATTTAAGGGTGACTCCAGTGAGAATGGCACGCACCACAGTCCTTTCAGCCGAGAATGGTAGCTCTATCTCGGTAAGGAACTGGTTGTTAGCCAATAGCTCGGTAGAGGAATACACGATTTTCAGATGCTTGGTGTTTGTGCTTGTGTTTAGCAGTTTGTAGTAGCTTGCCTTTATTATATTGGGTGCTAAGGGTGCTATACTTGAGTCAACAGTTATTCCCTTTGCATCACTTGGGAGTTTCAAAGCAAAGTTGGCATTGGGTTGTTTGAAATCAAATGAATATTCAGCGAAAACAATTTCAGGAGTTATATTGAAAATTAGAGTGGCGTTTGTAATTGGGGTTGCTTGGGATACAAGAAAGAGCCATACAAGGATTCCAATGATGAAGCACCCACTTTTTTCATGCTTTAGGTTTTACCTATCTCTGTTTTTTAAATTTATTGTTTCAAACAAAAGTTTTATATATCAGTTAGAAGAAATACCTGTAGAGGGATTGAGGGAAAATGAAAAAGGGGATTCTACTCTTTGTTTTGATTCTGTGTTTGGCAATCCCACTCGCGTTTGCGATAGATGTTGTTGTTAAGCCAATACCAAGGAATTACACAATTATCCAGGACTCAAACCAGTATGCGAGTTATGATGTGCTTATACATAATCCTTTTTCGTACGAGGATACATTTGAGTTAAATGTGAGGGATTACACCTGGAATGTTTGGTCGTCGCCATTTGCAGATTATGTGGGGGGTGGCGTAGATATTCCACCTGAAAGCAACTACACAGCTCACCTATTCCTGAAGCCACTAAGCAGAAAGCCCTTGGGTAGGTACAATGTCCCACTGTATGTTAAGTCAAAGATGAGTGGGGCGACCTACACAACAAATCTCATAGTGGATATAATATCTGGTATCCCGCCACTTAGGGAGTATGCCATAGGGATTGTGGCTTCTGTGAGCATGCCCCGCTCGATTGATCCGAGAGAGTCAGCAGAGATGACGGTTTTTGTTGAGAATCTCTACCCGAGGAATATTACTGGGCTAAAGCTGGTGGTGAGCAGCCAGTTAATTAAAACAGAGACCACATTTGACTTAGAGCCCCTGGGTAAAAAGGTGCTCAAGTTTCCACTACAATTCTCACCCAACACTCCCCCATTAACCGATACAGTAAAATTCATATTTTATAAAGACAACCAAAGCATAAAGCAGCTCGAGACCCACTACTCTATTGAGGGTTACAGCAATGTAATAAAGAAGGGGGATGAGCTTGAGAAGGGTTTCCTTAGGTACACAAGGCACATTCAATTATACAATGATGGCAATATACCCACTAGATACAAACTCTCCATAAAATCCAACCCGCTACAAAGATTATTTATTAGAACCACGCCCAGCCACTACATTGTTAAGAACCAGAATGGCACTTTTATGGTCTGGGACCTGAGTTTGGAGCCAAAAGCAACAACAGACATAGTGGTTACTCAAAACTACACCCCGCTTTTCTGGTTGGGTGTAGCTGTGCTTATCATCTTGCTTTTCTACCTGTTCATGCGAAGCCCACTCGTAATTACAAAAGAGGCAAAGGTGCTTGAGGTCAAAGATGGGGCAATATCTGAATTGAAGGTGCTGCTGCACTTGAAAAACCGCACCAAAAAGTCGCTTATGGATATTAGGATTGCAGATAGAGTGCCCCATATCGCCACTGTTGATAAGGAGTTTGATATAGGCACTATCAAGCCAGACAAGATTGTTAAGGATTCTCGTGGAGGTACACTCATCAAATGGACCATACCCTGCTTAGAGCCGTATGAGGAGAGGATAATCTCATATAGGATTAAGTCAAGGTTGCAGGTGCTTGGTGGGTTTGTGCTGCCATCTGCTATGGCAAAGTTCAAGACACCAGGCGGTGCTGAGTTAAAAACAAAGAGTAATCTGGGTAAGCTCTTTTCGTGATGCACCTTGCTGTTCTCTAAGCCAACCC